>NZ_AUTO01000145.1:0-3873 GCF_000498055.1 Pseudoalteromonas sp. TB51 | reverse complement strand
TAGACATAATGACTCCCACACGGTGTTAGCCTCCGCTTTTCGTGGGTTAGCTTAATTCAAAGCCAGAGCCATAATTAGTTTGTCAATTAACTAAACAGCAGAGGCTAACATGAATAAACATAGCATACTTTTTATCGGTCTTGATACACATAAAGAATTCAATGAAGTCGCCTATATTGAAGAACATAGAGGTGCGCAACCTGTTCATCTTGGCCGAGTTTCGTCTTCCAAAGTGGCCGTTCAAAAGCTTGTTCGTCAGTTCGAATCGAAATACTCTGGCGCAACACTTCATTTTGTTTATGAAGCAGGCCCATGTGGTTATTGGATTTACAGGTTAATTACCAGCCTCGGCCATTGCTGTTACGTGGTGGCGCCCTCTCTTATTCCTAAAAAACCTGGTGAGAAGATTAAAACCGATAAACGTGATGCTCTTAAGCTTGCTAAATTACTTAAGTCTGAAGATTTAACACCTATCTATGTTCCCGAGCCTGAAGATGAAGCTGTACGCGATTTATCTCGTGCACGCGAAGTGGCAATGAAGGACTTAAAAGATGCCAAATATCAATTAAAGGCGCTGTTGCTTCGCAATAATATCAATTATAAAGGCACTGCGAATTGGTCACAAAAACATTTACGTTGGCTCACTGAGATTGTGCTGCCACACCCCGCTCAGCACATCGTCTTACAAGAATTTTTACACACAATTACCGAACGAATAAGCCGACTTGAACGGCTAGACAATGAACTAACACACCACGTTCACCAGTGGCGTTATTATCCTGTTGTCAAAGCAATACAAGCTATGCGTGGTGTCCGTTTGTTGGTCGCCACTGGCGTTGTTGCTGAGCTTGGCGATTTATCGCGTTTCGACCATCCCCGTAAATTAATGAGTTATCTCGGTCTTGTACCCAGTGAACACTCGAGTGGTGGCAAACGCCATATTGGCGCCATCACAAAATGCGGAAATGGCCGAGCAAGACGCCTTCTTGTGGAAGGTGCACACACTTATCGGTATGCGGCAAATATATCAACAGATATGCAAAAACGACAAGAAGGCTTACCAAAGGACATTATTGATATTGCGTGGAAAGCACAGATTAGGCTCTGCAAACGCTATAAAAAAATGATAGCCAAAGGGAAACACTACAATCTGGTTGTTACCGCCATTGCCCGAGAAATGATTGCGTACATATGGGCTATTGCAAAAGAAGTGGTGCTTACGCCAGTGAATACAAAACTTAGATTGGCAAGAGTACCCGCATGATAAACGTATTAGAGTTAATGCATGGGATCAAGCATCGGGTGTGGCACAACCACCGACGGCGTTAGGATGGCAGTGCAGCTAACGCTGCATTGAACCACGAACATAGACTGAAGACAGGTGCCACGACGAAATAAGTAAGGTCTGCTCTGTTACTAGAAATAGTAATAACCAACGAATATCAGCAAGATAACCGACGACATTACTTGCTTCATCCTATGTATTAACTCGCTCTAATTCGAGCTAAAGTAATTATGGCTTAAAAAGTTAGGCAGGGATCAGTGCGTTTAACTTGACAGTGGGAGTCATACCAACGCCCCACTAAGAGGCGCAAAATGCATGGTTAAATTAGTGAGGCACGAACGCAAAGCATGCTTTTTTCGTCCTGCTTTAGTGCCTTGTTGGGTTTACTTTAGACGAGTTAAATCCCCATTTTTAAGATGGTAAAATTGTTCCTCTTCACCACTAGGACAGCAGCGAGGATCATCAGGCATTTTTTGCTTAGTGTTAACCCGAATAATTCCTGCTTTAACTTTAACATTTTGAACAATACCAAAAAGCTTCATAGTTGAAACTTCACTATTATCAGCACTAAAAACTGATAAATAATCTTGCCAATAGGTTGCTCCAAGCATAGACCACTGAATAATAGTTATCTCTTTGCTATAACCATCAATAACTCCTTTAATTTTATTCTTTACCACGTAACCTTCTCTAACTTCCAAGTAAGATTTAATGGTATTTTCAATCTGATTATTGACTACTTCGTTGCTCAGTGAAGAAAAAGACACGATTAGTGAGATTAAAAATAAATACTTCATGTAAACCTAACGCCTCAACTTAGGGGCACAAATATATGGGCTAAAATTACGAGCGAAGCGAGGGTGCCCATGTATTTGTGTCCCAGCGAACGCAGTGAGTGACAACAGTTGTTTGTTAGCCGTCATATCTCATTCAGCTCTAGCTTCATTTGCTCCTTTAAAGCATTATGACAGTTTTGTACGTCCTGCCCGAATATGGTCGCTTTTTCCTGATATGGAGTGATCAAAGTTTGATCTGCCCAGAACTCTTGCGTTGACATAAATCTAAGCATTTCGGTAGAAGCGTCGGTTGCATTCTTTACCGCAATTTCTAGCTTATCCAGTAACGCGTCAACTTTCTTCGAAGCTATCAACCGAATACTATTTTGTTCAGTTTTAACTTTAAGATGTTCATCGTTTAACTCAAATACAAGCGATTGAACGTCTTGATTATATTTAACAATTCCTTTATTTTTGGCTGCCTCATCATCTTGTAAACAAGCAGTTAAAAATTCAGCCATAATTGGCTGAAACTTCTCTACAAAGATTGAATTACACTTTCCGTGGAACTCATCAAGTAGAGAAAAGTATTTTGAGAATTGAAGCCTTTTATCCTCATATTGATATTTTCTCTTTTCAATATCTAAAGAGTGCTGTTTTTTAATTTTTTCTGTTTCGGCGCGATACTTAGCAACAATCTTCTGTTTGTCTTCTTCAAGCTGGCGATTATCTTCAATTAGTGCTCGGTTTTTAGCCTTGACCTTTAAATACGCGGTCAGGTAAATCGAAAGAGCACCAAGGGCAAAGCAAAAAATATTAAATAACACTTCCATGCTC
Organism: Pseudoalteromonas sp. TB51; assembly: GCF_000498055.1. Classification (NCBI taxonomy): domain Bacteria; kingdom Pseudomonadati; phylum Pseudomonadota; class Gammaproteobacteria; order Alteromonadales; family Pseudoalteromonadaceae; genus Pseudoalteromonas; species Pseudoalteromonas sp. TB51. The sequence goes on along the minus strand of NZ_AUTO01000145.1, from coordinate 975 downwards.
GATATAAACTCCATGACGGCTAACAGCTTTATCAGAGGACACTTTCCTCTTTTTATGAGCAATGTATGTCCTCTTAATTATTTTTAATATTAATAACAAATCTTGTAACACATTGCGAGTATTAAACTTTAAGGCGGGGTGTTCTTTTTATGGCAGGTGGAAAAGAGGAAATTGTCCTCATTTTCAGACTTAGGAGGAAAAACGCCAGCGCAGTAAGCAAATACAGCGCTAAAGATTTAAAATGAAAACCAAACCCCTTTTTTAAATCATTTAACCGCCAATAAAAACTGCATCGAAAATATAAGTAACCGCTTTAAGTACATTTGTTTATGCAAGCCTATTATAAAAGGTGGTTTTTGGCTGGTGGAGGCTATAAAACGAGGTGATGAATTATTTACAAAACGCGTCTTTCTACTTTTAAAACAGTACAGACACGATATTTATACCAATCGACTTAAATATTTAGCCTTTCTCGCGTGCTAAATAAAGCGTTAACTGCGTTATAAATTTCTCATGTAGAACAACTACATGTCGAAATTTATGCCTTGTTATCACTCTATTTATCCGTCGCTATAAATGTCTAATTACTTAACACGATTGGTATTATCTGGCTTTTTTAGCCTCAAGCGCTTCTATTTCACTCCAGATTTTTTCGGCTTCTGCGCTTAACATGGCGTAGCTTTTAATGTCGCCTTTACGCTGTGCTTGCATGCCTTGCTCAAGCTTTGCATCGTACTCTTTACGTAGTTTTTTTGTCGGGTCTGATTTAAATAGTGAAAACATGTGGCTCCTTAGTTTTATAAAAGTATTAGGGCGTGTTGATCTTTGCGGATTGAAATTTGTTCAATCTAGGGGCGATTAAATCGCGGCGCGAGGTTTGTAACCTAGTGGGCTAAGTAAAAACCGAGCAAAGCTTCCGCGTCCTGCTCACGCCCCTTACCTACATCCATGTAGGCAACAAAGAGTTTATCGCCC
>NZ_AUTO01000144.1:0-30411 GCF_000498055.1 Pseudoalteromonas sp. TB51 | reverse complement strand
GCGACGGGCAAGTCTCTAGTTATCAATGGCAGCAGCTGTCGGGGCCTGAATTTACCTTTACAGCTAATGGCAATATACTCACAGTAACGGCCCCCAGTGTAGAAAGCGACACTGATTTTAGCTTTTCGGTGCTAGTAACCGATAATGACGGCGCCACTACAGAGCAAGTATTCTCTGGGACTATCACGGTTCAAAATACGCCTCCCACAGTTAATATTACAGGCCCAAGTAGTGCACTGGCTAATACCCAAGTGAGTTTAATTGCTAATGCACAAGACATAGATGGCACAATTAGCGCCATAGTGTGGGTACAATCTGCTGGCTCCTCCATCGAATTTAGCCAAACTGAAGGTGAATTAAGCTTTACCGCCCCAAATGTAAGTGAAAATGAAACGCTTGGTTTTAGTGTTACTGTAACCGACAATGCCGGGGGCACTGTACAAAGCAGTGCCACGGTACTTATTACGCAATTAAATAGCGCACCTAGTGTTACCTTAGCTGGGCCTGACGAGGCAATGCAAAATGAGTCAGTGACAATAACAGCTACAGCGCAGGACAGCGATGGCACCATTAGCGAGCTAAGCTGGCAGCAAACAAACGGCCCCGTGGTCGAATTTACGCAAACCGACTCCAGCATTACGTTTAATGCTCCAACAGTTGCTCAAAATACCAATATTACCTTTTTAGCCACCGTTAGAGATAACGACGATGCAACTAATAGCGCCCAAAAAACGGTGATTGTGGTGGCGCCTAACAATCCGCCTGTGGCAGACGATGTAACCGTTGAGGTGCAATATAACTTAAGTGCTGAATTTAATTTGACGGTAAATGATGCCGATGGCGATACGGTACAAATTACTTTTCCAGATGACCTAGAAGGGGCGCAGGTGAGTGTTATTGATGCCCAAGCGCTGCGCTTTAGCTATACACCGCCTGTAAATAGTATTTCTCCAAAAAGCTATACACTGACCGCCAGTGATGGTGAAGACAGCACTAACTTTTTACTTAATACGACAATTATTGATACCAGCGCTGCAACGGTGACAGAAATAACGCCTAATGGGGCAGATGAAGCGGTATTGGTCGACAACCCCATTAGCATTACGTTTTCTGATGTGATGCTGAGCAGTTCGTTAACCGTAAATAGTAGCGCGGGGAGCTGCGAAGGCAGTGTTCAGGTATCAAGTGATGATTTTGCAAGCTGTGTTGCACTTAATGTAGAGAGCGTATCTGGTGCGCCTGATGAGACGAGTGACTATTTTAAAAACGTTAACTTAAGCGCTGATTTTTCAGAAAACACGCTTTACAAAGTGCGTGTAAATGACCAATTAGTTAATTTTTCTGGTACTGCTGCGACAGCAGGCCAAGTGAGTGAATTTACCACCTCAACCCAAGATTTAAAAATAACCGAACTCATATCGGTGCAATTTACTAATGATACGCCCTGGGTAGAGATTTATAACGGCACAGGAGAGGCTGTTAATTTACAAAACTATTCATTAAAAACGCGCGCAATTAATATGCTTGATAGCTCAGTGAGTGCAGAGCAAGTATTTACATTACCCAACAAAGTATTAGAAAACGGCAGTTATATTTTACTGCAAAGTCGTTTTGGTGATGAGTTTTTAGCAAGCGCGGCACTTAATAACCCTAAAATTGTGCTGGTGGGTAACCAAAGCGATGCGCTACGTCCTTACTGGTATATAAATGGCTTTGCAGAGTTATTAAATAGCGCCGCCACACAAACAATCGACTTTGTTAAATTTGGTAATTCTACCCAGCAACCGGTTAGTGCCACGCAATGGCAAGGCGATAACGCACCACAAATGCAGGCCGAGCAAGGCTCAAGCTTAAAACGTGCGCTTAATGCAACAGATACTAATCAAGCAAGTGATTGGGTTTACTCAGTGTTTAATACGCCGGCAGGGCAAAATGATATTAGCTGTGATACCGATACAGATTTAGATGGGATCCCAGATTGCAGTGAGCAAGAAGGCGCAACGTTTGGCGGGCTGCCTTTATATGAATGGGGCGCGCGGGAAAATCAAAAAGATATATTTATAGAAATTGATTATATGGACAGTACCGATATAGGTATTACGCCACAGCGTACAGCATTAGAAAAAGTAGTGAGCGTATTTGCAAGTAACGGTTACACAGTGCATTTTGATGTAGGCGATTTGTTTGACCAAAGCACAGGTATTTCCACCGCTAACTTTGATTTAGGAGGCGGTACAACCGTACCGTTTAACAGCTACACGCCCTTTGAATATGACCAAGGTACCGCTAATTTATTTGCCTATAAAATGGAATATGCCGATACAACGCGCCGCCCAATTTTTCATTATTTATTAATGGCAAACAGTGGTAACGAAGATGGCAGCATTAGTGGCTCGGGCATTGCTGAAATAAATGGTAATGACCTAATGCTGACTATGGGCGGATGGGGGTTATCGGTTGATGATCAAACATCACAAAATGTGACGAATAATTACCAAGCGTCTACTATTTTTCATGAGTTGGGACATAATTTAGGGCTTTATCATGGCGGCGACGAAGAAGTGAACTTTAAGCCAAATCATTTAAGCTCTATGAATTATCTATATCAATTAACGGGGCTTGCAAGCATAGGTAATAACGAAGGTGACCGTTATTACGACCGGTTTTATACCAACAACATTAACTGCGACCTTGTGCCAAATACTAATAATCAAACAGGATCAACGGATGATTTTATCATTGATTATTCAAACGGCAGCGCTGCAAATATAAATGAAAGTGCTATTGATGAAAGCGCAGGATTGAACAGGCCTGGCTCTGAGGCGGTCGATTATAATTGTAATGCAATTTTAGGCGATACATTAACTAACTTTGATGCAAACCAAGACTCGCAAATTACTGTATTAACGGATACCGATGAGTGGAGCATGATTAACTTACAGTTTTACTCACAAAGTGCAGGTAACCGATTTGGTGTGGCAAATACAATGAGCCATAAGCTGTATCAACAGCAGCGTGCTCAAGCTGTTTCTACTTCATTGCCTAGCTATATAAAAGAAGCAGCGCCAAGCGAGGCTATAATTAACCAAATTAAAGCAATTAAAGAGCGCTAAATGAGCTACCGATTTATAAAAGCTGCACTTTTACAAGGAGCTATTATTTTTTTAGTTGCTGCCTGTAGCCAAGGCGCTATTAATAAAGCCAGTAGTANAAGCCAGTAAATTGGCAGCAAAGGCGTGTAAACGGGTGCAGCACGTGTTTAATACAAAACGACTCTGTACTTCAGCCCGAGGGCATAACGCGTTTTAATACGCTTTATAAAGATGGGGAGTGGGTTGCAGTACAGGAGCAAAGCAGTTTAAATGTTATAAGGTTAAAACTGCCTTTGCACACCCCCTATTTGTATGTTGAGCAATTAGGTAACGGTGAACTTAAATTGTTTAATCAGCAACACACTTATAAAACTAAAATAGGCGAAGTCATTAACATTACTTTTAAAAAGCAGTTATTCTCGATAGTGATCACAGCGTTTACTTTACAAGATGAAAAAAGTGCAACACTGCCAAGGCGCGCAAGACTAAATTACACTGCACTTAAGTTGATATAGATAAAATAAAAGCACCAAAAGGTGCTTTTATTATTTGCCATAGTGTTTGTTAGCCCGCTCGGTATTTAGAGCGATAATTATCTACCCACAAACGAGTAGCGCCACACACAGCAACGGGCATAACAATTAGGTTAACAAATGGGATTGCAGTGAGCAGCATAACAGCAAAGCCAAAACCATAAGATAAACCTTGTTTAGACTTTAAATCGTCTTTCATTTGCTTAAAGCCTACTTTATGGTTATCGAAGGCAAAATCTTTGTATTGCACAGCATACATCCAACATGTAAATAAAACCCATAACACTTGTCCAATAACGGGTAAAATCCACAACAAAATAAAAAAGCCAATAGCGCGGGGTAAGTAATAGCAAAGCTTTGTCCACTCTCTGCCTACCATGCGTGGAATGTCTTTTACTAAATCAGCAAAACCGTCGTCATTTATTTTTTGACCCGTTAAATAAAGCTCTACTTTTTCGCTGAGTAGTCCGTTAAAAGGGGCTGCAATAAAGTTGGTTATTACCGTAAATAGCATGCTGTAACTAAATAGCACCACAAGCACGGCAATGGGCCACATTAACCATTCAAGCCAGCTTAGCCACTCAGGTAACATGTTGTTTATATAATTAAAGCTGTCGCTTAACCAACCAAATAAAAAGAATAATGAACTACCAAACAATAAAATATTAAGTAAAAGTGGAATAAGCACAAAGCGCTTAAGGCCTTTTTGGCTAATTAATTTAAAGCCTGAAAAAAAATATTCCATACCTTGTATGATCTGCACAGTAACCTCAAAAAAGACTCATATCTGCATGCAGTATAATTAGACTGATAATTTTGAACAGCCTTTTTAAGTAACAAAGTGTTAAACCTGCAAAATTTTTAAAAAGTTTTAGAGTGTGTTGGCTGGATTGTTTTTGTTATGGATGTTTATTTTTTGTTGCAAAATAATGTAGGCTTAACGCATACTAAAGTTGTTTTTTTACCTATTTTATTAAAAAACAATTTCCATAATCGTAATAATAAAACTCGCGCTGTAAGTTTATTAACTATACTCATTTTAAATATATGAACTAAGAGCAGGAATTTGTTGATGCACTGCACTTTTTTAAAGTGCGTAGCAACATAAAAGTACCTAGATGCATGGTGAAGTATGAATACTGCAAAACTAAAACAATTGTTATCTCACCAGCAGGATATATTATCTAAAATCGCGTTAGGCATTGCCTTAGACGATATTTTACAAGATATTTGTTTAGCTATAGAGCAAGTTATTGAAGACAGCTCTGCAAGATGCTCAATACTGTCTTTAACAGGTAATCAGTTATTTCATCGTGCTGCCCCAAATATTGACGATGAATATTTAAAGGCAATTAATGGTGTGTTTATAGGCCCTAATGTAGGGTCTTGTGGCACCGCGGCTTATAAAAATGAGCGAGTTATTGTGCAAAATATTGACCTTTCGCCCTTGTGGGAAGGTTACAAAGATTTAGCGCACAGCTACGGTTTATATTCTTGTTGGTCAACCCCGATTATTTCAACCACCAGTGAAATATTAGGCACTTTTGCTATTTACCACGGCGCCCCTAAAGCGCCTACACAGCAAGATTTAGAACTCATTGACTATTTTGTACACTTTTCTAGCATAGCACTTGAAAAAAGCGCAGAGTCGCTCAAAGCTAGGCAGCTAGTGGCAGACCTGCAAAAAAGTAATGAAAAATTTAAAGCATTTACGCAAGTGATGCCCGATCTTATTTTGATTTTGAACGAAGAGGGCGTCTATACCGATATTTACGGTACCTCGAGTGACTTATTACTTGAATCGCCCACCGATTTAATTGGTCAAAATGTGCAAGACTTGTTCCCAGTTAAAGATGCCGACATGATCATGGGGATTATTAAAAAAACCATTCGCACCAATGAAATGCAAATATTTGAGTACGATTTAGCCGTGCCCAAAGGCCACATAACCTTTGAAGGAAGAGCGGCTGCACTTACTAACTACCAGCCAGAAAAACCAGAACTTAAGCACGTAGTGTGGATGGCAAGAGATGTAACCCTTCGCAAAAAAGCCGAGCAAGAAGTTCAACGGCTTGCGTTTTTTGATCCACTAACAGGGCTCCCTAATAGACGAATGCTCAGCGACGGCCTAGCAAAGTGTGTAGAGCGTATTAAACGCACCAAAAAAACGGGCGCATTGCTGTTTTTAGATGTTGATAACTTTAAAAGAATAAATGATTCATTAGGCCACGGCGCCGGAGATCAAGTATTAATAGAATTAGCAAAACGCTTAGGTGGCGTAATACGATCATCTGATACTTTAGCTAGAGTGGGCGGTGATGAATTTATTATTTTACTCGAATACATTGGCGAGCATAATCACCAAGCCTGTATTGAATCCGAAATAGTCGCTAAAAAAGTACAAGGCGTGTTTAATGATAAGTTTGCAATAGGGGAGCTGGCATTTCAAGTTAGTTGCAGTATAGGTATTTGCTTAATTAACGAAGAGCACACAGCCACCGATAACATATTAAAATTTGCAGATACTGCTATGTACCGCTCTAAGGCAAAAGGCGGCAATAGCTGCAGCTTTTATGACCCTAAACTGCAAACTTTACTCGAAAACCAAGCCGAATTAGAAACGGATATTGTAAGAGCAATCGCAAATAACGAATTTTGTGCGTATTTTCAGCCGCAAATTAGTATGCAAGGAAAGATAGTAGGTGCAGAAGCCCTGATAAGGTGGATGCACCCTAATAAAGGGGTTATTGCGCCTAATCAGTTTATTCCTATTGCAGAGCAATATGGCCTGATTCAAAAACTGCAAAACATAGTGCTTCGCAATATATGCAGCCTTATTAATCAACTTAATGAAAAAAACATGATAGATGAGCACTTTAGCGTATCTATAAATATTAGTCATATACAGTTTAATTCTGCGCAGCTTACCCGTGAGCTCTGCTCTACAATTAAAGAGTTCAACATAAAACCGCAGCATATTAAACTTGAGATCACCGAAACCATGCTATCGGGCGATATTGACAGCACAATAAAGCAAATGACGGAGCTACAAGAACAAGGTTTTGTGTTTTCTATAGACGACTTTGGTACAGGGTATTCCTGTTTAGCCCATTTAAATGCGTTCCCCGTAAAGGAAATAAAAATTGATAAAAGTTTTATCGATAAGATTTTAGATAAAGGCAAAGGCTTTAATATTGTTAATACGATTATAAGCCTGGGCAAAAGTTTAGACATTACTGTTGTTGCTGAAGGTGTAGAGCAAGAGGCGCAATTTGAGTTACTAAACTTGCTCAATGCAGATTGTATACAAGGCTATTTAGTCGCAAAACCTATGAATGCCAGTAATTATATTAAGTGGCATGCCCATCAATTAAAAAAGCAAAGCCTAAGTGCTTAGCAGGCTGTGCGTCGTTTTTGTAAATTAAGCTAACGTTTTAATAAAGCTATTTTTACCTTATTAAAACATTTTGTTTAAACAACACTAGGAACACGCGTATTAAGTATATATTATGAAGCCACTATAACGATTCAAAATAATAAAATGGACGACAAGAGATGCAGTTAGTCGAATTAACCCCTAAGGATCCTGATGTAGTTAATGTGTTTGCAGATATAGATAGACTGATAAACTCCTTATACCCCGTGGCTACAGCCCAATCTCTCAAATTAGAAGAATTAAGCAAAGACAACGTTTACGCAATTGGTTTAAAAAACGAAGATGGCATTATTGCCTGTGGCGCTATTGTTAAGCAAAATGACGGCGCACTATATGGCGAAATAAGGCGTTTATACGTAAAACCAAGTTACCGTGGTAGAGGTTTTTCAAGACGCATAATGCAAAACCTCCTGCATTACGCCGGCGAAACAAAAATTCCACTTATCCGATTAGAAACAGGCCCAAAGCAAACCGAATCAATTAGTTTATATGAAGATTTAGGTTTTGCGCGCTGTGCAAGCTTTGGCTCGTATCAAGATAACCCACAAAGTGTATTTATGGAGCTTGCTCTGAGCCCTGAGCCAGAATAAATAAGCTATTTACTACTGTGTGCCTATAGCTGACTCTGTAGGCGCAAAAAATACTTCACTGTTTTTCAATGCTATCTTCGTATAAAATTCGCCACGTATATTTAATACCTGTGCACAGTAATACTTAATGATTTTAAGAGGCAAAACCTGGCTATAAACAAGCTTTTTTGCTTCAAAATAAATTACTTGATTAAGCAAACGGGTATAAACCTTTATTTAGCACTTCATAAGTGAGAATTTTATCTTTTTTAAAAGTAGCCCAAAACCAATGAGCGATTTAACAGTAGTAACCCACAGTGGTAATTTCCATGCCGATGACGTGTTTAGTATTGCGGTACTTAAGCATGTATTGCCTGCCTTTAACTTGGTACGAACCCGCGATAAAGCAGTAATAGAAAGTGCCGATATTGTTGTTGATGTAGGTGGTGAATACAACCCTGACACAGGACGCTTTGATCACCACCAACGCTGCGGCGCAGGCGAGCGCGAAAATGGCACGCCATACTCGTCATTTGGCTTAATTTGGAAAAAGTATGGTTTAGCACTGTGTGATAATAACCAAGCGGTGGCTGATAGAGTTGACGCTGGTTTAGTCTCTACAATTGATGCCATAGATTGTGGTTACGTTAAGGGTGTGGTTGAGGGCATAACGCTTAGCCAAACGCTTTCTATGTTTAATCCAACATGGGAAGAGGAAGGCAACTTTGATGAATGCTTTGATGAAGCCGTTGAGTTTGCAGCGCGTTTATTAACCCGTTTTATTGCCTCAGCAAAAGGAAGCATTAACGCCAAAGATATTGTTGCAAAAGCAATAGAAGAGGCAAAAGATCCCCGCGTGATTATTTTAGAAAAATACACACCATGGAAAAAAACAGTACACCATTTATCAAGCGACGCTTTATTTATGGTTTACCCTTCGCAAAACGGCCAATGGATTATTCAAACTGTACCAGTAGAGCCAGGCTCGTTTGAAGATAGAAAGTCACTGCCTAAAGCGTGGGCCGGTTTATCTGATGAAGAGTTTCAAGCTGAAACAGGCTTAGACGACGCCGTATTTTGCCACAATGGTTTATTTATAGCCGGTACTAAATCGTTCGAAAGTACAATGAAGCTGGCCGACGCGGCCCTAGCTGAGTAACCTGTTTTACTTAAATATGGGTAAAAATTTTTTACCCAGAATTCGCACTATTTTAGCTGAGTAACTAGTTTGCAGTTACTTAGCTTTATTATGCTCTCGTTATTTAAATCACGTGAGGTTTTATGTTTGAAGTAAAAACTATCGCGCTATTTATTATTACCGCACTGGCAGAAATTATTGGCTGTTACTTACCTTATCTTTGGCTTAAAGAAGATAAATCCATATTCCTTTTAATACCTGCAGCAATCAGTTTAGCGCTATTCGCGTGGTTGCTAACGTTACACCCAGCAGCCGCTGGACGGGTGTATGCCGCGTATGGCGGTGTGTACATATGCGTGGCTTTACTGTGGTTATGGGCAGTTGATGGCGTAAAGCTTACAATGTGGGATGTAGTGGGCGGGGCGGTTGCCTTACTGGGCATGGCTATTATTATTTTTGCACCTAAAAGCGCTTAAAATGTACGCCATATTAAAGGTAAAAAACGCCTTACAGGCCACAGTTAACGCATATATCGCGCAATTAAATTGCCAACTACTTTTTTATAAGTAAGCGTTAAAGCTGGATTATCTATTAAGCTTGTTTGTACAACATGCCCGGTATATAAGCCATAAAATTCATACGCAAAAATGCTCGGCTCTTTGTCTTGGCTAAAGTAGCCTTGTGCTTGGCAGTTAACTGCAAGTTTAGTGAGGTAGTTAATCATTTTTAAGTGTTGGTCTTGCATAAACTGCCTTACCAAACAGTTGGGGCTTGCTTTAAACTCTACCGACGCTTTAATGAGCGGGCAACTTGCCTGCTTACCAGGCGATACCGTATCTAAAAAATTGAGCCACTCAAGCCAGCGTTGCTGAAAATTATTTAAGTGAATTAACGCATCTTCATCAGCAGATATATCAACAACCTGTTTTCTAAACTCTTCTTCGGTGTAGGCCAAAATAGCCACTTGCATATCTTCTTTATTGGCAAAGTGTGAGATCACCCCAGTACGCGACATGTTAGTCACTGCCGCTATTTTTCCTATCGACAAGCTATATAAACCATGTGCAGCCGCATAGGCCATTCCTTTGTGCAAAATATTGCGTTTAGTGCTCTCACTTTTTTTCATTGTTAATCCATAAAGCGTGTTATTTGGTCGTACACGTATTGGCTTTTTAAAATGCGCACGTGCCCCAGCTCTTGTGTGGCCACAAGTGTTGCGGGTGTGTTCTCAGTTAATAATTTTATTGCCTCAAAGCTTGCCACTGAGTCATTTTTATCATGAATAAACAACATGTTTTCGTTAATTTTATCTTTAGAATGATCAGGGTGAAGGTTTTGCCAGTTAATACCATATTTGTCTGACACCTTATTAAGCATATTTTCTAGCATGAGCTCAGAAATACCCACTTGCCTGACCTTAGCAAACATGGCTTCAAATATTTGTGCAGGGGCAGAGATCATCACAATTTTTTTATTCTCTAAATAATGAGGCGCTAAGTTTAACAAAGCAACACCGCCCATAGAGTGTGTAACGACTCTATTAATTGTAATATTTTGCCCATTAAAGTACTCAAAAGCCGCTGTTAGCCCCTGCATATACCCGTATAAGTGCGAGGTATTGCCGTGCGAATAGCCATGGCCTATGTGATCAATTGAGTAAACATTAAAGCCTTTTTCAAGCAATTCATCTATTAAAGCAGTAAACCGATTAGTGCTATCGGCCCAGCCATGAGATAAAAATACCGTTTTAGTGTTTTCGGCTTGGCTAAAATAGTACAGGTTTACAGCGCCAAGCTCGGTAGTAAGTTTAATATTAATTGGCTGTATACATGTTCTAAATTCGTATTGGCGTCGGCTATGCGGGTTACAAAATACCTTCATGGCAAGGCGGGCACTGAGTTTAGGAAATGTTTTGGTCAGACCAAAAGTGGCAGCCTTTGTTATTTTAGAAAATTTAGGTGGCTTGTTTTGATTAAAGTAAATTTGTTTCATGTTTATACCAAATAAGTACAGTTGTTCTATTTTATCTTAAAAAAGTACAGCTGTACTTATTTTTTTAGCCGCATAACCAGCTTGCTTTACTAAAGGCGGTTAGCTGTAAAAGCTAAGGTGTAGGTGTTTTTTCTCTCAACACTAAAAATCACTCGTTACGAGTAAAAATACTTGTTGGACTTAAAAGTCTATTTTTCTTTTAATGCGCGCAACTAGCCACACCGGCATTCATTAAATACAAGAGAAAGATAAATGAAAGAGACAACATCACTAGAACAAGCTCGCACGAGTTACAATGTTCGTCATTGGAGCCAAGGTTTTTTTGGTATTAATGATCAAGGTGATGTGTATGTTGCCCCAAAGGCTCACGCCCCAGAGCAAACTATTGCACTTACAGATATTGCAAAGCAGCTAGAAGAAAAAGGCTTAAGCTTGCCGGCTTTAGTGCGCTTTCCACAAATTTTACATCATCGTGTGCACAGTTTATGTGACGCGTTTAATACCGCGATTGAAAACTATGGTTACCCAAAAGATTACTTATTAGTTTACCCAATTAAAGTAAACCAACAACGCGAAGTGGTTGAAGAAATAGTAGCAAGCCAAGCCGAATTAGAAAAAAAACAATTAGGCCTTGAGGCGGGCAGCAAACCAGAGCTATTAACTGTTTTGGCAATGGCAGAAAAAACCAGTGCAGTAATTGTATGTAATGGCTACAAAGACAAAGAGTATGTGCGCTTAGCGCTGATTGGCGAAAAGCTAGGCCACAAAGTATACATAGTGCTTGAAAAACTCTCTGAGCTCGACATGGTACTTAGCCAAGCAAAAGCGCTAAATGTTAAACCACGTATTGGTATTCGCGTTCGTTTAGCATCGCAAGGCAAAGGTAAGTGGCAAGCAAGTGGCGGTGAAAAATCTAAATTTGGTTTATCTGCGTCGCAAGTTTTACATGTAGTAAACCGTTTAAAAGACGCAGGCCAGCTTGATTTAATGCAGCTTGTGCATTTTCACTTAGGCTCGCAAATGGCAAACATTCGTGATGTGCGTTTAGGTGTGAGCGAAGCCGCGCGTTTTTACTGTGAGCTACGCAAATTAGGTGCAAGCATTGAGTGCTTAGATGTAGGGGGCGGTTTAGCTATTGATTACGATGGTACCCGCAGCCAATCGCATAACTCAATGAACTACAGCTTAGCTGAGTATGCAAATAATATTGTGTACACCATAGGCGATACTTGTAAGCAGTACGCGCAGCCCATGCCGACGATTATTTCTGAGTCGGGGCGTGCACTAACGGCGCACCATGCGGTTCTTATATCAAACGTGATAGGCACAGAAAGCTACACGCCAGAAGAGTTAGTAGCGCCAGCAGCGCCAGCAGCAGATGCACCGCTTTTATTAAATAATATGTGGGCATCGTTTGTGCAGTTAACCGATTTAACGGATGACCGCGCACTGATTGAAATTTACCACGACAGCCAAGGGGATTTAGCAGAGGCGCATAACCAGTTTGCACTTGGGCTTTTAGATTTAACGCAGCGTGCGTGGGCAGAGCAAGTTAACTTACGTATTTGTTATGAGCTTAACAAACACATGGATAACAAAAACCGTTTCCATCGCCCGATTATTGACGAGTTGAACGCACGTTTAGCCGATAAGTTTTTTGTAAACTTTTCGCTTTTTCAATCGCTTCCTGATGCGTGGGGGATTGATCAAGTGTTTCCGGTATTGCCATTAAGTGGCTTAACCGAAGCACCAAAAAAACGTGCTGTATTACTTGATATTACCTGTGATTCAGACGGCGCGCTTGAGCACTATGTTGATGGCCAAGGCATTGAAAGCACATTACCCGTGCCTGAGTACAGTGCTGATAAACCTTACTTAATGGGCTTTTTCTTAGTGGGTGCGTACCAAGAAATTTTAGGTGATATGCACAATTTATTTGGCGATACGCACAGCGCCATTATCAATATGGATGAGCAAGGCGTTGCCAGTATTAGTGAAATAAACCAAGGTGATACCGTAGCCGATATGATGCGTTATGTACATTTAGATGTTGAGAGCTTTCAGCAGTCGTACGCGCAGTTAGTGTCTGCAAAAATAGATAAAAATGAACAGCAAAGCGTTTTAGACGAGTTGCAGAGCGGCCTTAATGGCTACACTTATTTAGAAGAGTTATAAGCAATGTCTAGTTTGTTTGGTCATGTTGACCACTCATTGTATTCAAATGGGATGACGTTTTTACGTCGTCCTATGGTGCAAAACATTAATGCCATTGATGCAGATGTCGTTGTACTAGGCTTACCCTTTGACTTAGCAACATCGGGCCGCCCCGGTGCACGCTTAGGGCCCGATGCCATTCGCCGTGCGTCGGTACATTTAGCCTGGGAAGACACTAAATACCCGTGGACATTTCCTTTGTTTGAGCGTTTAACGGTTGCTGATGCGGGGGACTTTACTTATCCGGTAGGCGATCCTGAGTATTTTACGGCACAGCTAGAAATGGCTGCAGAGCAAATACTTCGCCAAGGGGCAACGCTGTTAGGCCTTGGTGGCGATCACTTTGTAACGCTTCCGCTATTGCGCGCGCATGCAAAGATACATGGCAAAATGGCACTGGTTCATTTTGATGCGCACACTGATACATACAGCAATGGCTCGCGCTTTGATCACGGCACTATGTTTTATCATGCACCCATGGAAGGGCTGATTGATGTAGAGCACAGTATCCAAATTGGTATTCGTACCGACTTTGATCAAAGCAAACATGAGTTTGCAGTGATTGATGCAATGCAAGCTAACGATTTGCACGCCAATGAAATAGCAGCGCAAATACGTGAGCGAGTAGGCGACTTACCCGTTTACTTAACGTTTGATATAGATTGTTTAGACCCAGCATTTGCACCAGGTACAGGCACACCTGTATGCGGTGGTTTAACATCTGATAAAGTGCTTAAAATACTGCGCGCACTAAAAGGCATAAATATGGTGGGTATGGATGTGGTAGAGGTTTCACCGTCGTACGACCAAAGTGAGCTTACCGCTATTGCCGCAGCAACAATTGCCAGTGAATTATTGCACCTGTGGACACATAAAAATAAGTATTAACGCTATAAGTTAAGCACTACAAAAAGGTATGCACTGGCATACCTTTTTTATTTTAGAGGTGTCGATTATTTTGCAGCTTAATTTCTTTTAACCAAATAAAACTTAAGCCAATAAGCGGCAGGTTAGTTGTTACTGGATTAAATGCTTCAATGAGTAATTGTGGCTGCATTACTACAACCGCTAACAAAAGCCCTAAAAGCGCTAAAATATTTAAAATAACGATGTGCTTATTTTTATAAAACACTAATAAGCATAATCCAAATATAATTTCGCCAATACCCGCAGAACGTGTAATTAAGTCAGACACTTCTGCTGAAAAACCCGCACTACCAGTCATTAGTTTTTCAAGCGGGGCAATATGATAAAGCTTTGGAAAAAAGCCGTGGTATACCCAACTCAGCCCCACAATATAGCGAGCAATTTGTATATAACCGGGGTTATTTCCTCGCATTGTCTATTCGCTCTTGTGCGCTTGGGTGGCTAGATAAATATTCGAGCAAATTATTTACCTTTTCAAGGTGTTCGTTTTCGCTGGTGTGCGCGCCTTGTAATGCTTCAATGGCATCGGCAAAGTCGTTGCTTGAATACCCTAAATGCTCAAGTTGAATGAGTGCATAGCTATCTGCCTCGCGCTCCATATCACGAGAAAACCCTTGCTGTGCAAAAGATGCCCCCGTACCAAGTACCACTTCTGCTATGCCTTCTAAATCGCCAAATATAACTGCAAGTACAATGGTACTGGCTGCCGATTGAGCAGTCATGCGTACGCTATGCTGGTGGACTACGTGGCCAATTTCGTGAAGTAATACGGCTTTTAGTGCGTTGGGTTTATCGGCTAATAAATTTGCTAACTCATCGGTTACGACAATACGCCCGTGGGGCATTGCAAACGCATTCGCTCCAAAGGCCTCTGATTTATAAAACGATAACCTATAAACCGATGGCTCAAGCGAGAGCGCATTAAGCATGGTATTAAAGTGTTGTTGCACTTTAGTTTGTTGCTCATTAGGCAGCTCACTGTCATCAAGCGCGAGCTTTTCAATTAGGGTAAAGCTTTGTTCACCCATTTGCTCTACTACACTTCGCGGCAGAGTATCAACACTGTAAACAGCAATAGCGGGCACAACTTTATAAAGCATTAACCACATAAAAAGCGGTGTAAAAATAACGGCCGCGATAATAGCCCATTTACTTTTTTCAAGGCGCTCTAGTAGGTCATGCTTATTTGCTTTAAAAGGCCAGCGATAATTTACATCAGTAGGTATAAAGCGGCTGCCATCATTAAAATTTAGTTCATCAGCAAGCCCAGCTAGGCCAGAGGTGAGTGTTATATCGCTTATTGCATGGCTTGAAATAAGCTGGTCATCGTAGCTAATCTCAACACAGGTGTCGCTAATGCTAGCGACACCTTGCTGGTAATTGCTTGATGCCTTGGGGAAGTAATGTCCCTGTACGTGCATAATAAGCTCTTAGGTTAGCGATAGGTCAATATCAAATACATTGGCTGCTTCTTCAGCAAACGATGACTGCTCTTGTTGCGCGGTNGGTATCCACTAAATTTAGCGCACTAGGGTAAATATTAACGGTTGTAACCTCGGCAAGCATTCTCGATGTACGCACTTTGGTCCACGGGTAGGCAAGCCCTAAAGAAAACACGATTGCCAGCATATTGGTTAATAGTAATATGGCAAAAGGAATAGGCTTAAGCTCTGATTTAAATGATGCTACGTCTTCAAATTGACTGTTATCAAAAATATGGTTACGAATAGCCGCAGCCCACACAGCGGTTACTATCGCAATCATAAATACGTAAGCAATCATTAATCCACCAAACATAATGCCCATTTTGGCTGGATCTTGTGCAGCTTGTTGGTTTTCTACATTCATTAAATCAAGCCCAAATAAGCCTAATACAGCCATAAATATCACCATAGTGATAGAGCTCACCACAAAGCAAATAAGGGCGGTTAAGTAGTAGGTTTCACCTTTGAGGTTTACGGTTAATGGCGTGTCACCGTAGCTAATATTGCTATGTATGTACGTGTCGATACGTTTTAAAACATACGGCATTAATAAATAAAGGGTAAAAATACTGGCAATAGGTAAAAGAATAAAGTTAATGAAGGCTTCGCCGTAATCGCCTTTAAATGCAAAGCGTACATTACGATGACGGGTCATACGCATATTAAAGCGCAGGCCTTGGTTAATAATCCACGGCATTAAAAAGATAAAAGCAACCGCAAATAATAAGCCTACAAGAGGAAAAAAGCTGCTACCAAAGGAGTAAATTAAAAATACAATAACCGCTAAAATACGGCCTTTTAAAATTTGCATCGGGGTGGCTAAGTAGTCAAAGCTGTGTCCGTCAATGCGGGTGTGGCCATAAAAGTATCGCATTGTGCGCACTTTTGCCCAAGCCGAATAAATACCTAAAGTAAGTACGCTCAGTAAAATATTGACTATCCAAATACCAAAAAACTCACCGCCTTTACCGCTAAACTGTACTTTGCCGCTAAAAATAGGGGCCGTAGGTTCATTTACTGCAGGGGTGGTTTCTGGGGGAGTAGGGTGTATTGATTCCATTAAAATTATATCCATGTTGTTTTTTTGTTAATTTACCTAAATTTGGTGCAAAGCTCAATCTTTAATAGCCTTACAGCCTATAATGGCGCTGCTTTTAATATATGTGGTGCTGCACTTTAAATCATCTCTGGTATACTAGGGCGATAATTTTATGGGGCTGTTATGATTTCAAAAAACCAACTCAAGCTTATTCGCCAACTTGGCCAAAAAAAGTACCGAAAGCAATATAATCAATACCTTGTACAAGGTGAAAAAAACGTACTTGAGTTGTTAAACAGCCCATTAAAGGCGGTTGATATATTTGCAACACAGGCGTTTATAAATACTCACCAAAACCAGTTTCCACATGTAGATTTTACGCCAGCAGAAGAAGAGTCGCTGACTAAAGTCAGTACCTTAGTGAGTAATAACGCGGCCATTGCAGTGGTTGATATGCCAAAGGCTGATTTACCTAATAATACCGGCTTAATACTGGCGCTTGATGGAGTTTCTGATCCGGGCAATTTAGGCACTATTATCAGAGTTGCTGATTGGTATGGCATTAAACATATAGTAACAAGTACCGACAGCGCCGATGCTTACAACCCTAAAACAATTAGCGCTACCATGGGCTCATTTGTCAGAGTATCGGTAAGCCAAGTAGAGCTACCTGAATACTTACAAACATTAAATATGCCTATTTATGGGGCATTTTTAGATGGGCAAAGCGTACATACAACGGACCTTAGCGCAAAGGGTGTATTGCTTATGGGCAGTGAGTCGCATGGCATACGCGAGCAGTGTGCAAAATTAGTAAGCGACAAAATAACCATACCGGCTTTTGGTGAGGCAGAGTCACTTAATGTAGCAATGGCCACAGGTATTATTTTAGATAACTTTAAACGCCAAGCTTAACTTTTTAACTGTTTATGAGTTAAATTGTTTGTAAGTAATAACAATAATAATCGGTAATAACAATAAGATGCGCTTAAGCACTATTAAATTAGCGGGCTTTAAATCGTTTGTAGAGCCCACTAAAATTCCATTTCCTGATCAAATGACGTGTGTTGTTGGGCCTAACGGCTGTGGCAAATCAAACGTGATTGACGCTGTGCGATGGGTGCTTGGTGAAAGCTCAGCTAAAAACTTACGTGGCGATGCCATGACCGATGTTATTTTTAATGGCTCAACTAATCGTAAACCAATCTCGCAAGCCTCAGTAGAGCTTATTTTTGATAACACCCAAGGTGATTTACCTAATACATTTGCCGACAGAAACCAAATAGCGATTAAGCGTTTAGTAACACGCGATGGCCAATCGTTGTACTTTTTAAATGGGAGCAAATGTCGTAAGCGCGATATTACCGATATATTTTTAGGTACTGGGCTTGGCCCGCGTAGTTACGCAATTATAGAGCAAGGGATGATCTCGCGTTTAATCGAGAGCAAACCTCAAGAGCTACGCGTATTTTTAGAAGAAGCCGCGGGTGTGTCTAAATACAAAGAACGCCGCCGCGAAACGCAAACCCGAATTAAAAGTACCCGCGAAAACCTTGAGCGTTTACTTGATGTGCGCAAAGAATTACAAGCGCAACTAGATAAACTGGCTGTGCAGTCGGTTGATGCGAAAAAATACCGCGATTTAAAAGCGCAAGAGCGCACCTTAAAAGGCCAAGTGGCTGTATTAAAATGGCAAAAGCTGCATCAACAACAGATTGAAAAAAGTGAGCAAATCAAAAAGCTTAATGAGCAAATCGCCTTTTTTAAAACGGCCCATTCAGGCCACGACGATGTGCTTGCAAGCCTAGAGGCTCAAGTAAATGCAGAGCAAGATGCGCTGAACGATGCGCAGCATCAGCAACACGTTACCCACACAGAGTTGACCCGCGCCGAACAACAACACATTAATATTAAACAGCAAACGCAAACCCTTAAACAAAGTGTGGTTAAGCTTGAGCAGCGAAAGCTGCAAAGTGAAGCGCTAAAAACACAGCAACAAAATGTGTGTGAGCAGTTAGCAGTGAGCCACCAAGAGATAAGCGAGTACAGTTTAGAGTGCAGCGAACAAGTTGAAGAGCTTACCCTTACACTTGCAGATTTAGCTGATGAAAAAAATAAGCACACAAACGCATGGCAAAGCCTTAATCAACAACAACACGCGCTTAATAATAAAGTACAGGCGCAGCAAAGTAGTGTTAAGCAAACAGAGCAAGCCTTAGCCCATGTAAACACACAGCTAAGCCAACTAAATAGCCAAATTGACGATATTAAAAGTAGCCAATTAGAGCAGCAACTAGCCGAGCAACAAAAATACAAACAAACCCTAACTCAAGAGCTTGCCAGTAAGCAAACGGCGCAAACACACTGCACCGCAGCGCTTAAAGAGCAAACCGATTTAGTAAATGACGCTGAGCAACAACATCAGCAAAGCTTACAGCACGTTAATGAGCTAAAAGCTCGCATTGCTGGGCTTAAAAGCAGTTTAGGGATTGAAGATGATAATAAGCAGCACACTTTATTTAATCAATTACAGGTAAAACCAGGGTTTGAACATATAGTTGAACAGGCACTGCAAACGCTTGAGCACCTAAACGTAGTTGATGTGCAAAGCAACAATAGTGTGTGGCCTCATAAAAGTGAAATACCAGTAAATAGCGTTGCGGCGTTAATTACTGAGGGTGTTTATCCCGATTTACTGACCCGTATTGCGTACAGCGAAAACGCCGAACTCGCTGCGTTAAATGATACGTTTTATATTGCGGTTATGGATAAAAGCGGTGCTTTACATGCTCGAAACTGGCACCGTAGCGCAGACAAAAACGCCGAAAACTCACAACTTTTAAAACACACACAGTTAAAGCAAAAAACAGCGAGCTTAGTAGAGGCCGAAAATACCCTTGCAAGGAATTTTGAGAATCTTAATGCGCTAAAAACACAGCAGCAAAAGCTGAGTGATGAGTTAGCAGTACTTAAAAACGCAATTCATCAATTAGCACAAAACATTGCCGTGGCCACTACGCGCAGCGACATGTTAAAAGAGCAAGTAGCACAATTTTTACAGCAACTAGAAAAGTACCAGCAACAAAAGCGTGCATTAACCACTGAGCAATCACAATTATTAAAAACGCTCGATGAACACAACAGTGCGCTTGAAGTGTTACATCAGCAGCAACATAATTTAGCTGACGAATTGGCAAGCGCCGACGCCGCTTGCACACGCAGTAATACTGCATACAGCCAAGCTGCAGCTACACTTGAGCAATATAAAACACAAGCGCATCAGGCCACGTTAAAAGAGCAAAAAACACACAGTGAGTGGCAGCTTAGTCAAACAAAGCTTAATCATGCTGAGCAAGAGCTCATTAGTGCGCAAGAAGAAGCGCAAGAGCTGCAATCGCAAATGGAAGCGTTGCTTATACCCGAGCAAGAGCTCACTGAGCAAATAGCACAGCTTTTAATAAAGCATCAACAGGGCGAAGCTAGCTTGGTCGCGCTACAAAAAAAGCTTAACGAGGCAAAGCAAACACTTATAAGTAAACAAGCCAGCCTTAAGCACTCTCAAGGTGAGCTGACAGGTTTGCAAGAACAACATCAAAAGCTAAGTATTGAAGAGCAAAGCCTAATTATAAAAGCGCAGGCAGCACTTGAGCCGCTTGAAGAATTAAAGCAAAGTTTAAAAAGTGTTTTAGATACACTGCCTGATTCACTGAGTTTAAATGCAGCGCAAAATCAGATCAGTGGGCTTGTGCATCAATTAGATAAGCTAGGTCCAGTTAATTTAGCCGCAATAGATGAGTTTGAACAAGCTAAAGAGCGCAATGATTATCTGAATAATCAACTTGAGGATTTAACCAAAGCGTTAAATACGCTTGAAGGGGCGATTCGTAAAATTGACAGCGAAACCAAAACACGCTTTAAAGCTACCTTCGATCAAGTGAACAACGACTTTGCCGAGCTATTTCCAAAAGTATTTGGCGGTGGTAGCGCGTATTTAGAATTAACCAGTGACGATTTACTCGAAAGTGGTGTTAGTATAATGGCACAGCCACCAGGCAAGAAAAATTCGACAATTCATCTGTTAAGTGGTGGAGAAAAAGCGCTGAGCGCATTATCATTGGTGTTTTCTATATTCAGGCTCAATCCAGCTCCATTCTGTATGCTGGATGAAGTAGATGCGCCGCTTGATGATGCTAACGTGGTACGCTTTTGCCGTTTGGTTGAAGAAATGTCACAATCGGTGCAGTTTATTTATATTAGTCATAATAAAATTGCGATGGAAATGGCAGGGCGTTTAACTGGCGTTACCATGGCAGAGCCAGGCGTATCACGCATGGTAGCAGTAGATATAGAACAAGCAGTGCAACTTGCACACACATAACAGTTTATTTAAGCGTATTAGTGTTAATTAATACACGGGTTTAGGCATAACAAATAATAAAAGGTGAGGGGATGGCCGAAGAACTAAGATTGGTTTTAATTGTGATCAGTGTACTTGTCATAGGTGGCTTATTAGTACATGGTTTATGGTCAGTTAGAAAAAAAGACAGCCCAGAGGTAGCGCCTTCAGAGCGGGTTGAACCAATGCAAGATACACCTTCGCATACACCAGTTGAACCTAAAGAGCCGGTTGTTGCCCAGCGAGATGAGCCGCAATTTGGTGAGCTAAACTTTGATGCAAACGAGCCGCAAATAGATACTAGCGTGGCGCAAACACCCATTGAAGACGACCTGCAAGTAGTTCAAGAGCCAGAGCTAGAACCAGAGCCAGAGAGCGAAAAAGAAGCGCCAGCAGATGTGTCTGACTTTGTTATTGTGCATATTCAAATGCCTGAGGGGCTAAGCATGCAAGGCAGTAAGTTATTGCCTGCAGTAAATACTTTAGGATTTAAATATTCAGAAGAAGGCTTTTTTAATCGCCACATAGACCCTGCAGGGCAAGGTCCAGTGTTATTTAGATTAGTAAATATGTATAACCCAGGTACGTTTGATATTGATAATATGGAACAGTTTAGCACCGCAGGGGTTAGCTTATTTATGACTTTACCTTGTGAAGGCGACGGGCTGGCTGCTTTTAATATGTTACATAGTGCAGCTAAGAAAATTGCCGATGAATTTGGTGCACAAATTTTAGATGCCGAGCGTGAAGAAATGACCGTTGAGCGCGTTCGTCAATATGTTGAGCAGGTTCGTGCATTTTCTGCGTAATTTATACGCACACATTATTTTTATTAAGCCACTTACCTAAAAGTGGCTTTTTTTATGTTTTTTGAGGTTTAAATGTCTAGCAGCATTAGTGAGCAAATTAATCATCTTCGTAGTACGTTAGAGCAACACAACTACAATTATTATGTCCTTGATACACCCAGTATTCCTGATGCAGAATACGATAGACTATTGCGCGAGTTAAGCGCCCTTGAAAGAGAAAACCCAGAATTTTTAACGCCTGACTCACCTACTCAAAAGGTAGGAGGCGCTGCGCTGAGTAAATTTGAACAAGTTGCTCACCAAGTGCCTATGTTATCGCTTGATAACGCCTTTAGTGAAGAAGAATTTAGCGCCTTTAACCGCCGCATTAAAGAGCGTTTAATGAGCCAAGATGAGCTCACTTTTTGTTGTGAGCCTAAGTTAGATGGCTTGGCTGTGTCGATTATTTACCGTGACGGCGTGCTTGTGCAGGCCGCAACTCGTGGCGATGGTTTTACTGGCGAGAATATTACACAAAATGTAAAAACAATCCGTAACGTGCCCCTTAAGCTGCGTGGCGATTACCCCGCAGAACTTGAAGTACGTGGCGAAGTATTTATGGATAGCGCAGGGTTCGAAAAGCTAAACAGCGAAGCCGAAAAACGTGGCGAAAAAGTATTTGTAAATCCTCGAAATGCAGCCGCAGGTAGCTTACGCCAGCTTGATTCAAAAATCACCGCTAAGCGCCCGCTAATGTTTTATGCGTATAGCACAGGGCTGGTGGCCGATGGCACAATCCCTGAGGATCACTACCAACAATTGGCAAAATTAACTGATTGGGGTTTACCGCTGTGCCCAGAAACAAAGTTAGTTGAAGGTACGCAAGCGGCTTTAGATTACTACAGTGATATTTTAACGCGCAGAAGCGAGCTTAAATATGAAATTGATGGTGTAGTAATTAAAATAAACCAAAAAGCCTTACAAGAGCGTTTAGGGTTTGTTGCACGTGCACCACGCTGGGCAATTGCTTATAAGTTTCCTGCGCAAGAAGAAATAACCCAGTTACTTGATGTAGAATTTCAGGTTGGCCGCACAGGCGCTATAACGCCGGTAGCGCGTTTAGAGCCTGTATTTGTAGGCGGAGTTACGGTATCAAACGCAACGCTGCACAATGGCGATGAAATAGCCCGTTTAGGCGTAAAGGTAGGCGATACAGTAATTATACGCCGCGCCGGCGATGTTATTCCGCAAATTACACAAGTAGTACTTGAGCGCCGCCCAGATGATGCACGCGACATTGTATTTCCTGCCAGTTGCCCCATTTGTGACTCACACGTTGAAAAAGTAGAAGGCGAGGCCGTGGCTCGTTGTACCGGTGGCTTAGTGTGCCAAGCTCAGCGTAAACAAGCGATAAAGCATTTCGCATCACGCAAAGCGCTTGATATAGATGGCTTAGGCGACAAAATAGTTGATCAGCTGGTTGATAGAGAGTTGGTAAAAACCCCCGCTGATTTATTTATATTAAAACAAGGTCACTTTGAGTCACTTGAGCGTATGGGTCCTAAGTCGGCTAAAAACTTAGTAGATGCGCTTGAAGCTGCAAAGACAACTACGCTTGCAAAGTTTTTATATTCGCTGGGTATTCGTGAGGTTGGCGAGGCCACAGCGCAAAACTTAGCAAATCATTTTTTAACACTTGAAAAGGTAACCCAAGCCAGTATTGAAAGCCTTACACAAGTGAGCGATGTAGGGGTTATTGTAGCAACTCATGTTCGTGGCTTTTTTGATGAGCAACATAATGTAGATGTAGTTAATGCTTTAATTGAACAAGGCATTAATTGGCCAGCGCTAACGCCGCCTTCAGAGGATGAGCAACCCTTAGCTGGGCTAACCTATGTATTAACTGGCACTCTTAATACTTTAAACCGAAACGATGCTAAAGCACGCTTACAACAGTTAGGTGCAAAAGTAGCCGGTAGTGTGTCGGCTAAAACANCGGGCGAAAAAGCCGGCTCTAAATTAACTAAAGCACAAGATTTAGGCATAGACATACTTAGCGAAGATGACTTAATTGCACTGTTTGATAAGTACAATGCTTAGGGTAATAAAATGAGCCGATATGGACCCGAGTACTGGGATAAATACGGAAGCTACCGTACACCAATTGCATTTCATCTAAGTTTATTGGTGTTACTACGTGCGTATTTTATTTGGGTTATAGCGGCGCTGAGTCGTCGCCCTGAGCTTGATTTAATGTCGTTATTTTTTAAATCTAAAAACGATTTTTTTATCGCAATTTCGATTGGCGCTATTGCGATAGTGCCCACTTTTTTATTTTGCTTAAGACGCCCGCGCGACTCTCATCAACAAAGTGCGCGTTTAGCGATGGTGTGGCGCTACATGCGCTGGCCGTTACTTGTGTGCGCAATAACCGACTTAAGCTGGTTAACAATACAAGCTGCACATAGTCATTACAGATTTTCACTGTTTTTAGCTGTGCAAATGGTGATTGTGTTTTGGGTAATGTGGTACTTGGCAAAGAGTCGTTATTTGCAGGTGTTTTTTAACGATTGGCCAGAGCCTACTGAAAAAGCAGATGATAAAAACGCTAAATAAAAGGGAGCTAAATGGATAACATTAATAAAAAAATTGCCATTGTAGTGCTTGGTATTGGCATTATTTTAGGCGCTTTGGTGTTGTTTACATCGTTATCTGATCATATTTGGTTTTCTGCCGTAATAGGGTTATGGTTATTTGTGTTTTGTTCGTGTTGTTACAGGCTGACACCCGCCTTTAAAAAGCGCAATACGCTTGATAATTTTATTCAGCGCGATGCACAGCACTTAATGTTATTTAGCTTGGCAGGTTTCTTTGATAAAAAATTTGGCCCGCAATGGCTTGTTATTGGCAACATTGAACATATAGAAAGTAAGAACGATGAGCTTATTATTCATAGCAATAACGAGCGACAATTTAGTGTAAGTTTACCCGCACAAAAAAATGACATAGACGCCTACATGAAGCGCATACTTTCAGATCACGAAAAGCAAACTATTCGCTTTAGTTAGGGGCTGTTGAACTTTGCGGATTAAAGTTTGTTCAAACTAGGGGCTATTTAATCGTGGCGCGAAGTTTGTAACCTAGTGGGCTAAGTAAAAGCTGAGCAAAGCTTCCGCGTCCTGCTCACGCCCTTTACCTACATCCATGTAGGCAACAAAGAGTAAATAGCCCCTAGGAAGAACCCGTTGGGCAGCGCCTGTTTGGCATTAATGCTACGTTATCGCCCAATTATGGGGAATAACCACACTGCATAGGCTCTGCCTTGCCTAAATACCAAACAGACTGCTGCAAATTTAACCTTAAAAGATCAACAGACCCTAATCACTTATTAATACCGAAGGAGGCTATTATGCTTACTTGGAATGATGTTATAAATTTTGCCAATAATGGCAATCCTACGCCACGCGAAAAGGTTGTAAAAACAGACGCGCAATGGCAGGCAATGCTAAGTGATGAGCAATACTATGTGACACGTAAAAAGGGCACAGAACGCCCTCACAGCTCACAAAGTTGCACATTACTAGAACCGGGTAAATACGCGTGTGTATGCTGCGATAATTTACTTTTTGATGCCGATGAAAAGTTTGATAGCGGCACAGGCTGGCCATCATTCACGCAGCCTGCAACTGTCGATGCAATTGGTTATGTGAACGATTTAAGCCATGGTATGCAGCGCGTTGAAGTGGTGTGTAATGTGTGTGATGCACACTTAGGGCATATTTTTCCTGATGGGCCAGCACCGTCGGGTTTGCGCTATTGTGTAAATGCCGCTGCAATGAAAAAGCTTTAATTATATAGTTAGCTTTCAATCAAGATAAACAGCTATTTCTAGCCGCTAGTTAGCGCTAGGGGGATTGAATATCGAGTTTCATTTCTTTTGCCATATGCAAAATTTTATCTAATCGCTGCGACTGATCTGGCTGCAGTGTAGAGTTACTCAAAAGGGCGTAACACTTTTTAGCAATAACCAAGTTAAAAGTGCCGCCTTTTTGTTTTGTCGAATCAAACAAACACTGTAATAAATTAAGCGCAATGCTTGGGTTACGCGGCATTACTCTAAATGCTTGCGTAAACGCCTCTAACGCCGTATTTAATTGCCCTCTATTAAATTGAGTTACTGCATGGTTGTTAAGCTCTTTAGGGCCCATTTTAATGTCACGACGCTCACTTTGCTGCTGTTGAATGTAACGCAGGTAAGTTGTATCACTCATATTGGGGTGGCGCTCACAATGGCTAATTATTTGGCTAAATAATGTTTGTGCTTTTTGATGAAAACCAAGCTCGTGAAACGCTTTTGCTTTATCAAGCGCCCCATCTACAGAGCGTATTAACGTATCGTCGTCGTCGAGTTGTTCTATCAAGCGCTTGGCTTTTTGGTGCTCGTCTTTTAAATAGTGCAAACGCGCATTAAGTACATCAATTTGAGATTGGTTTGCGTTGTTAGGAAACTGCTTTTTTAAATCATTTATGTATTTATTAGTCTGACGCGAAATACGTTGTATTTGGTCTGTTTGATCTGTGGTTAAAGCAAAGTCTATACCGGCACGGGCAGCATTGAGATAGATGTCGGGGCTGTCATGAATAGAATGACGCGCATAGCTGGCTATGTCTTTTTGGGTTAAATAGCTCTTTTCGTAATCGTGGTTTATTAACGAAACATTGCTTAACGATTTTTGTCTTTGGATATTACGTGGCGCGATATCGACCGCTTGGCTTAAAAAATCTTGTGCCAATTCAAATTGGTTTAGTTTTATTTCTAATCGGCCGAGTAAATCCAGTGCAACTAAACGTGTTTCATGGCGTTCAAGCATGGTTTTTAACATGCGCTGAGCAAGAATATGCTCATTATTAGCAATCAGCGCTTCTACTAAACCAACTTTGGCCCAGGCAAATTTTTGTATGTCTAGCACCGAGGTAAAAAAGTCTTTAGCTTCTTCACTGCGGTTTAGCCTAAGCAATGCATCTCCTTTTAAGCGAAGGAGGATAGGGCTGTATATATTGTTTATTTTATTTAAAGCGGCATCGATTACTTTTATTGCTTTAGAGTCGTTGCCATCATCTACTAAGGTATAAATGCTCTGTAGCTCATTTTTACGTTTTAGAATACGCTCAATCCGCGTTTTTAACTCTTGTACCGTAAATGGCTTTACCAAAAAGTCGTCGGGTTGAAGCTCTAAAACGCTATGCACTAGCGCACCGCTGGTTTCTGCAGAAATAAAAATAAACGCAGTGGAGTTTTTTATCAGTTGCTTAACACGGAGTTCTTCGTAGAGTTGGTAGCCGTCTTGGTGTTTGCTTAAATTAAACGAACATACAATTAAATCAAATTGCTCAGCCAAACATTGCTCTTTTGCTGCAATTGCATGATCGGCAAAGTGCAACTGCCGAAAGCCAAGCCTTTCTAGCGACTGTTTCATATAGCTTTGAGCGAGGGGCTGCTCTTCCACTATCAGTATTTTGGCTTTGGCGTAGATCTTAGTTGGCATTGGCTTACATGTTGTTTGATTTATCACAGACTATAATCAACAGTTTAGCTGCTTACAAGGGAATTTAACTATTAGCCGAGGTTATTAGAAGATTAAGTTATTTTCATACGTTTAGATGGCTTCATATTATCTTAGCCTTAGCGATTTAAAATCAATGTTTAATTAATAGGTAAAAAGCAGCTCTAAATGAGCGATTAACTATATGTTTGCTTATGACGCAGTTTATAACCCATATAGAACTTTACATGTTACAGATTAATCGTTTTGCAAAAGACAAATTAAGAGTGATATTTATGGAATTTTTTAACTTAGGTATTTTGAAGTGTTTACATGTGGTGGGTGATTACTTGGCTTGAACCAGTGACTCTCGGCATTATTTGTACAGGGCGGCGATGCTCTCTTTTTCTTACAACTGGATTAATTACCCAAATAGGATTTTTATAATAATTATTCAGAGGAGTTTAGATGCTTTAGAAGTGTTTATATGTGGTGGGTGATACTGGACTTGAACCAGTGACCCTCGCCATTATTTGTAAAGGGCGGCGATGCTTTCTTTTTTGTTACAACTGGATTAATTACCCAAATAGGATTTTATAATAATTATTAAGAAGTGTTTATATGTGGTGGGTGATACTGGACTTGAACCAGTGACCCTCGCCTTGTAAGGGCGATGCTCTCCCAACTGAGCTAATCACCCACATATAATAGGTATGACTTTATCAATTTAGCGTTTAGTATAATTTGGTGGGTGATACTGGACTTGAACCAGTGACCCTCGCCTTGTAAGGGCGATGCTCTCCCAACTGAGCTAATCACCCAAATTATATATTTAATATGCACCATTCTAAGAATGGTGGGTCGTACTGGACTTGAACCAGTGACCCTCGCCTTGTAAGGGCGATGCTCTCCCAACTGAGCTAACGACCCATATTAAATTTCAAAACGCGACTATTAATATAATAATAGGCTTTATATGTGGTGGGTGATACTGGACTTGAACCAGTGACCCTCGCCTTGTAAGGGCGATGCTCTCCCAACTGAGCTAATCACCCACATATAAATTAAAACGCTACTATTAAATAAATAGTACTGGACTTTAACCAGTGAACCTCGCCGTTACTTGGAAGTAGCGGTAATGCTCTCTTTTTCTAGCTGAGTAATGACCCATTTAGATTTGTGTAATATGCACCATTCTAAGAATGGTGGGTCGTACTGGACTTGAACCAGTGACCCTCGCCTTGTAAGGGCGATGCTCTCCCAACTGAGCTAACGACCCATATTACATGCTACTACCTGTATAGATAGTACTGGACTTTAACCAGTGAACTTCGCCATCTTTTATAAAAAGCGGTGATGCTCTCTTTTCTTGTAACTGAGCTAACGACCCATATTACAATTTTAAAACGCGACTATTAATATAATAGGTTTTATATGTGGTGGGTGATACTGGACTTGAACCAGTGACCCTCGCCTTGTAAGGGCGATGCTCTCCCAACTGAGCTAATCACCCACATATAAATTAAAACGCTACTATTAATAATAGTACTGGACTTTAACCAGTGAACCTCACCCTCTTTTACTAAAAGCAGTGACGCTCTCTTTTCTAACTGAGCTAACAACTCATATAGAATTTTAGATGTGTACACTTAATAAAGTGGTGGGTGATACTGGACTTGAACCAGTGACCCTCGCCTTGTAAGGGCGATGCTCTCCCAACTGAGCTAATCACCCACATCTAAACAACATTACATTGCTGCGTTGTTGTGGGGCGCTATTATAGATAGAGTTGCAAATGTGTCAACACTTGAATGATAAAAATGTGCTGAATGAAGGTTTTATAAACAGCGCAGGGTGGTTGGCGTTTACTTTATCATCAAATTTAAGTTGTTAGGGTAAATTAACAGCTGAATCTGAACTAAGTGACTGCCTTATTTTTACTTACAATAAAAAGCATTGCTTAAATAAGCTAATAAAAGGCGATGTTGAAATTGATACAGTAAGCGTGACGTTTTATCAAAAAGAAGATTTATGACTATATAAGGTTTTAAATTATTGAACTGGTATACGGTACTTTTTAAAAGGTAAGGGCATAAGCAGTTATCTGTATTGCCATTAGTGCGAATAAACTTTAATTAACGCCATGGGTTTTGGCACAATGACAACAAAAAAGAGCCTATTACCCAAACTGGAACATAGTGTTTAAAAACAGCACGAATTATTTGCTAGCACTTTTAACGACGGCCTAATTCACTTCAATTTTTATATGTGTGTACAAGCAACTTAAAAAGGGAAGGGTTGAGCATTTAATAATAAGGTTATCGAATAGAGCCCTCGCATTTTAATAACACACTTAAATGCGGGGTTTAGCCTTGGTTTTAGTACTTTTTTAACCCCAACTCAATTTGCATATAAATGTATACCTTTTATGTTAAACATTATTACTTCATCAACGAGGTATAAATAGATAATTAACCTGTTTATAGTACTGTGAGATGAAGTACAGGCCAAATTTTGTCGAAATTGTATTTTTTTGCATGTCTGATAGCCAGTTTGTTGAAAATTAAACCATTTAAATAAAGTGGCATAAAAAACTGTTGACTTTATTTTGGGGGGTGCATAGAATGCGCCCCGCACTCAGCGATACACAACGTGTTAAACACGTTAGGTATTAAAAGGTTTGGGGCTATAGCTCAGCTGGGAGAGCGCTTCGCTGGCAGCGAAGAGGTCTGCGGTTCGATCCCGCATAGCTCCACCAAATCTTTGTGCATGTCCTAGGGTAGCAGTTTTCTGTGTCCCCATCGTCTAGAGGCCTAGGACACCGCCCTTTCACGGCGGTAACAGGGGTTCGAATCCCCTTGGGGACGCCATCTAACAAATAGTTAGGCGTGGTTTTACCAAGAGAATAGCGTAGCACTTAAAGCTCGAGTCTTTATGTGTATTAAACGTATTACCTTAGCACCTCATGATATGAGTTAAACTTATCAATTGTCCTAGTGACACTTTTTAGTGTCCCCATCGTCTAGAGGCCTAGGACACCGCCCTTTCACGGCGGTAACAGGGGTTCGAATCCCCTTGGGGACGCCACTTACTATTTATAGTAGGGTAGTGTTATTAAGAAAACTCGCCTGAAACGAGTTAAACCATTCAGTTGTCCTAGTGACACTTTTTAGTGTCCCCATCGTCTAGAGGCCTAGGACACCGCCCTTTCACGGCGGTAACAGGGGTTCGAATCCCCTTGGGGACGCCACTTACTATTT
>NZ_AUTO01000143.1:0-787 GCF_000498055.1 Pseudoalteromonas sp. TB51 | reverse complement strand
CCATGGCTTCGGTGGCTGTACCGCCTTGTTTTAGTATTAAGGTGCCTGCCTCGGTTGCTGCAAAATGCGGGGCAGTAAAGGCAATGTTGTGTGTGCTCATGCAAGTGTGTCCTGTTTAAAGTGGGCAGCTAATTGTTGTACGCAGGCAAGTAGGCTTTTATCGTTGCCGTGGCTCATCATTAATGAAAACCCATACGGGTGGCCATTTTCTAAATTAGCCAATGGTAAGTGTACTNGCTCAAGCCCGCAATGGCCGATAAGGTGATTATTTGCATACGTAAGGCGCTTGTGTCGGCGCCCAATTTAGGTGCAGTTGTGGGTGTGGTTGGCAAAAATAAACAGCTGTTTGTGTTTAGGTTTTTAGCGATTAGTGTTTGCCATTGGGTTTGTACATTTAGTGCTTCTTGTTCTTCTTGGGCGGTTAGAGCAAGCGCCATGTTAAAACGTGCCGCAATTGCCGGAGCAAACTGGGGAAGTTGCCCAGGCAATTGAAGCCAATCTTTATGCGTTTTTGCGATTGCGCGCCCTTGCAGTATTCTAAAGCTGTCAGCCAGTTCGCTTAATAAGCTGCTGTTAGGCAGTTCAAATTCTTTATGGTGTTTAAAATAAGGTTTGGTTTTTTCAAGTAATTGTTTAAGCGGGGCTTGTAAAACAGGGTCAACCAGCTCAAATAATGGCTCGCAAATAACTAAAGTATCAACGTTATTAATAGCTTGATTTGGTAACAGTACATTGCCTACATCGCTTAGCAGCTCTGCATTTTGCGTAAGCCAGCCAATGGTATCAA
>NZ_AUTO01000142.1:0-10093 GCF_000498055.1 Pseudoalteromonas sp. TB51 | reverse complement strand
CTAGTGCAGCAAATAAAAAATCAAAACTAATTTATACCCTGGCAGCATGGACCATCAGTGGGATGATATTTTTCCCAATTTTATGGACATTAATCACCAGTTTTAAGACCGAAGCAGAAGCTATATCAGCCACACCAGCGTTATTTGCTTTTGATTGGACAATGGAAAACTATCAAGATGTGTTAGCCCGCTCGCCGTATTTTGATCACTTTTGGAACTCAGTAGTTATATCACTCGGCTCAAGTTTATTGGGCTTATTAATAGCCGTACCAGCCGCGTGGTCAATGGCGTTTGTGCAAACGAAAAAAACTAAAAACCTACTTATGTGGATGCTTTCTACAAAAATNCTCCCGCCGGTAGGGGTGTTAATTCCTATTTATTTACTCTTTAGAGACTTTGCTTTATTAGATACAAAACTTGGCTTAGTTATTGTTATGACCTTAATAAACTTACCGATTATGGTATGGATGTTATACACCTACTTTAGAGAAATTCCGGGTGAAATTTTAGAAGCGTCACGAATGGATGGTGCAACTATTAGCGAGGAAATATTTCATGTATTACTGCCAATCGCATTACCTGGCATAGCCTCAACATTACTGTTAAACGTAATTTTGGCATGGAACGAAGCATTTTGGACACTCATTTTAACCGCTGCGAATGCCGCACCACTAACGGCATTTATTGCCAGTTACTCAAGCCCAGAAGGGTTATTTTACGCCAAGTTGTCGGCAGCATCTGCCATGGCCATTGTGCCAATATTAATTCTTGGTTGGTTTAGTCAAAAACAATTAGTGCGCGGCTTAAGCTTTGGCGCAGTAAAGTAGGAGAACACACATGGGCAGCATCACACTAAAAAAAGTAACTAAAAGTTTTGATGAAGTTAACGTAATTAAACCGCTTGATTTAGAGATAAAAGACGGTGAATTTATTGTATTTGTAGGGCCATCGGGCTGTGGTAAATCAACATTACTACGTATGATTGCCGGATTGGAAGACACAACCAGCGGCACAATTGAGATTGATGGCCAAGATGCCACACAGACGCCACCGGCAAAACGTGGTTTAGCTATGGTATTTCAGTCGTACGCTTTGTACCCGCACATGAGTGTACGCAATAACATTGCGTTTCCACTAAAACGTGCAAAAGTAAGCCCTGCTGAAATTGAAAGTAAAATAGCAAATGCTGCTAAAATACTTAATTTAACTGATTACCTAGACCGTAAACCAGGGCAATTATCGGGCGGGCAACGCCAACGTGTAGCAATAGGGCGCGCAATTGTTAGGCAACCGTCGGCTTTTTTGTTTGACGAACCACTTTCAAATTTAGATGCATCACTTCGTGTAAATATGCGCTTAGAAATTTCTGAGCTACACAAAAGCTTAGCTACAACAATGATTTATGTAACACATGACCAAGTTGAAGCGATGACAATGGCAGACAGAATTGCAGTATTTAATGGGGGGATTATTGAGCAAGTCGGAACGCCGCTTGAGCTGTATCAGCACCCGGTAAATAAATTTGTGGCAGGCTTTATTGGTTCACCAAAAATGAACTTTATTGAAGTAGATAACGATAGCCATGCACAAACGCACAGTTTAGGTGTGCGTCCTGAGCACTTTGAAATTTCAACTGAGTCAGGAACTTGGCAAGGTACTGTGGGCGTAATCGAGCATTTAGGTTCTGAAAGCTTTTTACATGTAACTATTAACGACGGCAGTACGGTTACGGTAAAAGCAGATGGCGATTGCCCACTACAATATGGCGACACAATTTATTTAAGTGCGCCTGAGCACAAGGTACATAGATTTGATAAAAATGGTTTAACGATTAAAAACCCAACAGTTTAATCCGCCGTTTTAGGCCAATACTTTAGGAATAGCAAATTTACCTAAAGTATTGGCTATTAAATTAATGTGACACTTCGGCATTTTATAAATGAATGATATATTTGCAAATATTATAAAATGATTTATCGCTAAAACTAAGCGGCTTATCAAAATAAGAGGTTTATGTGGCAAAGCTATCAAATACAGAAATACGTAAGCTCGATGATGCAGCTAGAGCAGGGTGGCTCTATTATGTTGCGGGTAAAACACAAGACGAAATTGCCAAAAAGCTCAATGTATCTCGTCAATCGGCTCAACGTATGGTGGCATTATCTGTAAGCCAAGGGCTTATTAAAGTAAGGCTCGATCATCCTATTGCTAAATGTATGGATTTAGCAGAAAAAATTAAAAGCCGTTTTGGCTTAGACTCTTGTGAAGTAGTGCCTAGCGATGGATCAGATCCAAACTCTACAGTGGGTTTAGCGCAAGCCGGTGCTGCTGAAATACAACGCCATTTAAAATCAGAAACACCGAAAATTTTAGCTATGGGGACCGGGCGCGTACTACGTGCATGCGTTGATGAACTGCCAACGCTAGATTGTAGCCAACACAAAGTAGTGGCGATGCTTGGTAACATGGCACTTGATGGGTCGGCTTCACCTTATGATGTAGTTGTTAGAATGGCCGAGCATATAAATGCAAAGCATTACCCAATGCCGCTTCCTGTATTACCAAGAAGTGTTGAAGAAAAACAGCAATTGCATTCACAACATAATATTACCAGTAACTTAAAATTGGCCACCCAAGCCGACGTAACGTTTGTGGGTGTAGGTAGCCTAGGCGAAAAATCACCATTGCATATTGATGGCTTTGTAGATGAGCAAGAGCTAAAAGAGCTACAAAATTTAGGGGCTGTGGGCGAGATGATCAGCTGGGTTTACGACAAACGCGGCCAATTAATTGACTGCACTGTAAACCAACGTGTTGCCAGTACGCCATTAAAAATTGAAGGTAATAAACAAATTTACGCTATAGCCGCCGGTGAAGATAAAGTACTTGCGATACTTGGTGCAGTTAGATCAAATATGATCAGTGGTTTAATTACTAACGAATACACAGCAGAGCGTATTTTAAGTATGGATTAGCTAAGGTTGTTTTAGGTAGCTTTTTAATATCTACGGATAATAACTGACCGAATGAGCCTTTATTTTTCAAAAAATGAAAACTAACAGGCTCATTTAAAATACCAATAAAGTTTTAATAAATTTAGGCTTTTTATAAAACGTTTTAAATAGCGCTGTAATAAAAGAACGTTGATGAAAATAGCAAAACAAAAACTGATGTGGTTAAAATTTTAAAGTAGCCAATGCTTAAAATTCTTTGCAAGTAATATAGTTAGTAAAGTTTTGAGTGTAATGGATAATAAAAGCGTAATGACCAGAAATAAACTAAAAACACATAGCAAAGTAAGGCTTGGTATAGCTTGGTAGAAATAAGCTTAATGTCCGATACCGTCTAGTATTGGACATAGTAGGAGTGTAATACGCGCTCCTTATTATAATATACATAACTACCTATAATTTATATTATGTTAAATAGGCTAAGTTAATACATAATCATAGTAACTATGCGTCCATTATTTAGGTATAAACCCCTATTTATGTGTAAGGGGTTGTTCATTTCTAGAATAATGATGATATGAGGATTTTCGCCCTCGTCTTTTGGAAAAGCCTATTATTACTGGGTTTAGTGAACCCTGAGCGCAAAATTCAATAAATCTAGATTACGCTTGGTTTTAGACGAAACTTGTTCAAACTGACTCATTATCCAATCATTCCTGCTCATTATACGTTTAGAATTAGATCATTGTTGATCGTTTAACTTTCCTTTAAATACACTTTAAACGCCTTTTAAACACTGTTTAAATATTTTGAGCTGCTGATATTTAAACTTTTTCGGCAGCTACAATTGTATTAAATGTTGGGCCTAGCTCTACAGTGATCATAAAACCTTGATACGATATTTTTACTTGATTGCCTATATAAGCAAATGTATTTGGTTTTTGAACAGCGTTCATTAGTTCGTGAACTTGTTCAATTGCTAGCTGGCCAGTTAAGAACTTTTCAATTTGAGCACTGCTGATAGTAACAGCGCTACTATATATAGGTGCGTTTTTACGTGATAGTTCGTTTAGTAAATTTACAGGCAAGTGCCCTAACGTAAATTGCTGGCTATCTGGTACCGACTTTTTAAGCGCTAGCTTTGCTGCTTGTAAGTTTACCTGCTTTATATAGTACTGCTGAGATTTTAAAACTGCTTCGTTAAATTGTGGTACCGCTAACTTTTGAATGTCAGTTGATATAGTCATAACTGATTTTCCCGCTGCAATGTCTGCGCCTAGCCATGCTTTACCAGGATTATAATCCCAACCCAAATCAATGCCTGGTAACTTACTCAGTTCTTCACCTGTTGATGGGTCTACAAATTTAAATGACTCAGTAAACTTTTTAACTGATTCTGGTTTAGTTACTGATAATCCCATGCGTGCAATATCACGCGCATTAAGTGATACCACTTTGCACCTGCAGTTATAACCATTCGGCGGATAATGCGTATCCCAAAACGAATGATCCACTGGCAGTAAAATGTAATTCCACTTACCGTGATCAGGTCTTACGCGGCTATCACCTGCAGTTAAGTATAATAAATAAGGTCTGCGTTCTTTTAAACGCTCTTGTTGTTGCCAGCGTCCAGCTGCACGCGCAGTGTTTTTGTTGTTTTGATAAATAACTTTTGTACGCCAACCCCGTTTGCCATTGTATGACCAACCGTGATCATCAACTATTTTGTCAAAGCGTTTTCTAAAGTCCGATATAGTCTCGCCGTCACTTATCGCTTTATCTACTGCTTTATATAGCTCGTTTATAATTTCGATTTGTGTTGCACCGGCAACGGTAAATGCTTTGGCGTGAATTAAGCCCTGTAAGTCTTTATATGACTCACTGGTAAGCTTAATTTTGTCTTTGAAATGAGAAATGGCTTCCTCGAACTTAACAAGGTCGCCATATTGTGGAGCTAGTAAGGCCATATTAGTGCTCTTTTAGCGACTGTTGAATGTCTTGAATTTCATTTCTACGTGAATTATCACGGCTATTACCAAAGAAGAAATTCAATATTGACGCTACAACGGTGCCCAAAATAAAGCCCAAAATGGTGTCTGCAAAGCGTGTTGCGGTCTCCGGTATGGTTAAAAACGTTATACAACCTATGTATATAACCGTTGCGACCGACCAAAACCACGCATAGTAATAAATGAAGCGTTTAGAAAACTTATCATCTTGATTAAGTGCCTGTATCTGCATGTTGCGGGCGCTTTGGCTGTTTTTAAACGCTAAATCATCAAGCTCTTTTTCACGGTTTAAAATGCTTTGCCTAAGTTCTTGTTGTAGTGCGCTGGATTGCTGAATACGGTTCATAGCTTCTTGCGCAGACCCCCCATTGGTGATGGTTTGCGCCATATCAACAACTTTCGACGCGACCTTTGATCCATTATCCCCCCCTATCCAACCGCCTATTTTTTTATCCAGGCCTGTGAGCTTTGCAAGGCCAAGTGCTATTGTAATTGGGTCCATTTATGCCTCCATTGATTCATAACTAACGCCACCAATCAGTTCAAGCTCTATATTTTCAATGCGCTTAAATTGTCGAACAAGTGACTTAGACGTTGTAAAAAAACAATCAAAAAATTCGGCTTTATCATGCAATTTTGGAAAGAGTTTTTTTGCATCGCGTTTTCCAAAGTTTTTTTGAATACGCTTAATTTCAGTAGGTTTATATAATGATATGGAGCGCTTGCGCCATACTTGTTCAAGGCATACAGGGCGTGATTCTTTTTTGTTACACCATTCACCTTTTATATAGTCATCAATATAAACGCTTAACACGGTTGTCGATTCAGATTTTCTCTGACGTTGAACAGAGACTCTGTGATCGCCTACAGAGAAGACAACATTAGCAAATGTGCCTGTAAGCTCGTTTTCTATCTCTATCCACTGCTCTTTAGAAATGGCCATAAGCGCCCCCTACAGTTTTGCTATATCGAGTGAAACTGCTTGCTCTATGCCTTTATCATCTTGCTTGTAAAAGCGGATAAAACGGGTTGAATCAACCACTCCAACAGACTCAGCAATAATATTCATTGCTTTGGTCCACTTGCCAGAATCGTCTGAAATTTCAAGTTTACGCAGGGCTAAAATGCGTTGCGGGTTAAGTGAACCCTGCTTATCGGTATTGAATGTTTTGCTTACAATGGCTTTAATGTTTTGGTTGCCGCCTTCGGTCCATTCGTCCAGGCATTGATCGATTAACTCTTTTGCAAGGCTAAGCTCTGGGCCAAGTTCAATACGTTCTTGCGTTTGCAGGGTGACTTTTAATTGGCTGTCAAAGGTGCGCAGTGTCACATTGCCTTTTTTACCGCCTAAGTTAACGCCATGTTCTTGCGCTAATAGCTCTATAAAGTCGTCTGCTTCAGCCATTAAACTTTGTTTAAATTCGGCCAGTGTTTCTTGCATTTCAAGGGCTTTATCAATGGCTTTTTTAACAAACTCATCTTTGATCAAGTCAGTTTGTTTGATGTTGGCAATAGCTACTAAATTACCTTTGCCGTCTTTTAAGTAACCTTCAGGTACATTATTCATCATCTATCTCCACAGTTTTTGAATTAGCCTCATTCATGCCTGCCATAAACTCATACTCCATTGCTGTTTGGGCAACGTCTGCCAGTGCTGAGTTTGAAATATCAGGAAATTGTGAGGTTATTTTTTGCTTAAGTTCGTCCAGGCTTTTAGCTGCCTGAGCAAATTGATAAATCTGTTTAATGGTGTCGTCACTTGCGTGATCAAACACATCAAATTCGCTGGTAAGCTCTACGCTGTCGGTTGGCTTTTTGGCAAACTCGGTTTTAGCAGGTGTTGCAATACCGTGGCCTTCGTCGGGCACGTCAAGTATTGCTTCACCGTCTTTTGGCTTTGGTACACCGAGCTCTTGATATGCCCACTCTTCACCAACTGGCACAATACGCGCTGTTTCGCGTACGCGAGTTACTGTGTCAGTGTTAATTTCGCGTTTGTCTTTAAATATGAATTTTGGCGGCTCACCACCGTCAAAATTTACCGTATGAAGCGAATTTAAAAGCTGATTACGATAAGAGGCTACAAGCGCCCTGTCTGAGCGTTGGTTGTCGCCAGCACGTTTTGCATGGGTTTCGCTGGCAGCACGTGCGCCGCCATTTTTTTGCTCTGTTGCTAAGGTTTGACTGGTTAAAGCTTTGCTTATTTCAGCATTACAAAAGTTAACTAAGCGCTCGGGCACTGGCTCGCCAGATAGCTTGCTTTCAATAATATCAATGCTGGTGTCATCGGGTATGGCGGCTATGCCATCTTGAACAAGCTTAGCTAACCCATCAAGTAAGTTATTTATGTCTGAATCTTTACTGCCTATTGGGTATTTACCCACAGGAAATGGAATACCAAAGCGCTCGCACAGCTGCACAAAAAACTTAAAGCCGCCATGCTTGAACGTCCATGGCCAAAAGCAACTACTTAATAATGCAATACCATACGGGTTTTCGGCGCTTGGCATATGGCGAACGCACGACCAACGCCGTTGATCAACTAACTCGCCTTGTGGGTTATCACTGGTTTTTACTAGTAATTCGTGATCACTGTTAAATGCAAAACGGCTATTACGCCAGGTCTCTACATACTCAGGTTGCCAATGACCATCCTGTTTAATGTATTTGCCCAAATGGGTGACACTAAAACCGTTTAAAATTGCGCTGTAATTGTGCCAGTCCATATCGGCCCATTCTGTATGAGCACAGGGTTTACGAGCAAAAAAGGCTTTAGCCAGTTCATAACTTTTTAAACTGGCAGCATCGTCACCGCCTGGCACAAGCTCAGTATTAAAACTGAATAAGCCACTGCGTAGCGAGCGCAACTCGCCAATAACGTGTGCATCACGGGCTATCTCTTCATAAATAGCGGTGTTTTTACCTGCGCGGCGTAATATTGGATCAGGGTTTGGTAGCTCAGTAATAAGCGACGTTAGGCTTGGATCTAAACGGTTTTGGTCAAACATACGGGTAAGCGCTGCGTATGCGTTAGATTTAATACGTGGCTTGCTTTTAAACATGATAGCCCCTTATTTGTTTGGTCACTTTGCGGCTATTAACACGGGGAATACCGCCCGCACCAGTACTGGCTACCATCCATAAAATGGCTAAGCCACAGCTTAAATCGTAGTGATGGTTTGTTTGCTTCTCTGGCCAGTTTTCAAGCTCATCAAGGAGTAAACGACACCGTGAGTGAAAGGCAATTTGTGCGGGAGTATTCGTTACATATGTTTCTAACGAGCCTATACGTTCCTCAGCAGGTATGGTTGCAGTAACACCGCGTAACGGTAGCGCTATACCTTGCTCTAGGCCTGTAGTAATAAATTGGCTGCGCATAAAATCAAAGGCGTTATTGTTCTCAAAGCCCCACACTCGACAGTTATATTCTTTTTGTGCGCGTATTAAATCGTTAAGTAAACGGCTGGTACCACGAACTTTACGGCTTTCATATTCAACATGTAGCTTTTGCAATTCATTAGAGTAAAAGCCTACTAATATAGCGCTGGGGTCAGCCTTTTCGGTTTTGCCCATGCTTGGGTCACATGCACCGTAGGGTATCCAATCGCTTAGGCGGTCAACCCAAAAATCAAACTGATAAAATATGGCTTCTTCGTCACTTTTGGCAATACCTTGCATTTCGCGGTTAAACTCACGCTTATTAGCCGCCCACATACACATTAAATCGTAAAGCGAACGCACACTTGGCCAACTGGTAGTTGCACCTTTAAGCATTTGCTTTTTACGCTTTAACCAAAACTTAAACGAGGGTTTTTGCTCGGTTGAGACCGCATCACCTTTGGCTGCGGCACGTTTTTCAAAGCGTTTGTCGTCATGCACCATTAAATCGCGGCATTCTTCCCATAGGTCCATGCGTTCAGGCATTTGTTCAATGGCTTTAAAGCGGTGAACAATGTGCCCTGGTGCTTCTTCGGCGCGGCTTATTGGGTCATCATTGTTTAAAACAGTGTTTACACCTAGGAATTTAACGGTGCCATCTGGTGGGCCAAGGTATTGCACTGCTGCTTCTAAGAAGCGCCAGCGATTATCACGTTCAGTGGGAGATTTCGCCTCGGCATCGGTAATAATGTCATCTGATAGCAGTAGCTTAGGGCGGCTTGCGCCATGGAACGTACCACGTACAGATTGCTCAGCACCACGGCTTTCAAACCGCACACCTTGCGCCGTTACAAACTCGCCTAATTTCCATACGGGGGATTTTTGGCACACTTCGGGAAAGTCTAACGCAAGGTTATTATTGTTAAGCAGCTCGGTTTTAACTACCTCGAGTGTTTTGGTTGGCATTTTGGTTTCTGCGCCAAACAAAATAACAAAGTCGATGAATTGGGTTATCTTCTCTAAGCCCAGGTCTTGGCATATATCAGGGTCTTGTAGTAGTGCCTGCACAGCAACATACACGGGCGCTATTTTTACGCCAAGGGTACTTTTACCCTCACCACGCGGGGCCACAAACCAGTTTTTCCACCCGTTTTTAAGCTTTAGTGCTTCGGGAAACCAGTTCATAAAGTAGCTTTGAAACTCAGAAGCCTCTTGATTGTCATCAAGCCACATATGATGTGGGAAATACGTATACACAAAAAACTCAAAGT
This sequence comes from Pseudoalteromonas sp. TB51, assembly GCF_000498055.1. Taxonomy (NCBI): domain Bacteria; kingdom Pseudomonadati; phylum Pseudomonadota; class Gammaproteobacteria; order Alteromonadales; family Pseudoalteromonadaceae; genus Pseudoalteromonas; species Pseudoalteromonas sp. TB51. The sequence continues at coordinate 484 of NZ_AUTO01000142.1, read as the reverse complement.
CGCCACTAAGTACACGTTTACGACGCTCTTTAATTGCTGCGGGGCTTGGGTCAATGTTGCGCTCTTTTGCTTCAATATCGCGGCGTAGTGAACCGGTGATTTGCTCTATTTCAGCTAAAAATTCACGTGAATTCATATCAGCCATTAGTCATCTAACTCCGTGTCGAGCTTAGGGCCAAAGGCGGTAAGTATTTCAACAAACTCTGGCGCAAATTCAGGGTATTTCGTGGATACAAACTTAGCCAAAATTTTAAGTACTTCGGTAGCAATAGTCCTCTTTTCAAGACGTTTATTACCGCCCGACACTTTCATGACTTTGCTCATCATATCGGTGAGTGAGCTGAGTATTTTGGTTCGTTGATCAAGTGGCAGCGCTGCGCCCTCAGGTGATTTTAAAAGCTCAAATGTTTCGTTAACTTGAATGGTGAATTCTTCAATGAAATCGGTAGTAAACTCCCCTGCAGTACCTTCGCTACGGCGGCTT
>NZ_AUTO01000141.1:0-2510 GCF_000498055.1 Pseudoalteromonas sp. TB51 | reverse complement strand
GCTGCCATCGTTTCACGTATTTAATATATAAATCGCAGCACCGTTATGCTGCGACTTAACAAAGTAGGGAATTAGCAAGTGGCCCAAACGTTATACGACAAAATTTGGCAAGCACATACCGTTGCCAGCATAAACGAGCAAACTGATTTACTTTATATTGACCGTCATTTAGTACACGAGGTGACATCACCACAGGCTTTTGCAGGTCTACGTGAAAAAAACCGTACGGTACGTTGCCCAGAAAAAACCTTTGCAACAATGGATCATAACGTATCGACTAAAAGCCGATCACTTGATGCCGCAAGCGAAGTATCTAAAAACCAGTTAATGGCACTTGATGCTAACTGTAAAGAGTTTGGTATTGTACTTTACGATTTAAACTCAATTAACCAAGGCATAGTGCATGTAATGGGGCCAGAACAAGGTATTACCTTGCCTGGCACTACCATTGTATGTGGTGATAGCCATACCTCTACGCATGGCGCGTTTGGCGCATTAGCGCACGGTATTGGTACTTCTGAGGTTGAGCACGTATTAGCAACACAAACGCTACAACAAAAAAAGGCAAAATCGTTAAAAATTCAAATTAACGGTGTGCTTCGCCCAACAGTAACCTCTAAAGATTTAATTATGGCGGTTATTGGTAAGTTAGGTACAGCTGGCGGTACAGGTTATGTTGCTGAATTTTGTGGTGAAGGCATTGAAGCACTTTCAATGGAAGCCCGTATGACGCTATGTAACATGAGTATAGAAATGGGTGCAAAAGCAGGTTTAATAGCACCAGATCAAATCACGTATGATTACTTAAAAGGTCGCCCATTTGCACCTAAAGGCACTGACTTTGACGCTGCAGTTGAATACTGGGAAACCTTAAAATCAGATGAAGGCGCAGAGTTTGACTTGAGTGTTGAGCTTGAAGCTGACGACATTCAGCCGCAAATTACGTGGGGTACAAGCCCAGAGCAAGTAATTGGCGTTGATGAATGCATACCAGATCCTGACCAAGAACCAGATTTAATTAAAGCCGATGCTATACGCAGCGCACTTAGATACATGGACTTAAAAGCCGGCGATAAATTATCAAGCGCAAAAGTAGATACAGTCTTTATTGGTTCGTGTACTAATAGCCGTATTGAAGATTTACGTGCCGCGGCAAAAATTGTTGAAGGCAAGCAAGTAGTAGCAGGCATTGAAGCACTTATCGTACCGGGCTCTGGCCTTGTTAAAAAGCAGGCCGAAGACGAAGGCTTAGCAGATATTTTTAAAGCGGCAGGTTTTGAGTGGCGCGAACCGGGCTGTTCAATGTGTTTAGCAATGAACGACGACCGCTTAGAAGCGGGCAAACGCTGTGCATCTACGTCTAACCGTAACTTTGAAGGCCGCCAAGGCCGNCGGCTGCTGCAATACATGGTCACTTTGTTGATATAAGAGGAGAAGCCTAATGAGCGTATTTTTTAGTGGCTTAATGGCCCCACTTGATAAAAACAATGTAGATACAGACCAAATTATTCCAAAGCAGTTTTTAACATCAACCAGCCGTGATGGTTTTGATGCAGCACTGTTTTACGATTGGCGTTACCTAGAAAACGGCGAACCAAATCCTGATTTTATTTTAAATCGCCCATGCTACCAAGGCGCGCAAATATTATTAACCCGCGACAACTTTGGTTGTGGCTCATCACGCGAGCATGCACCGTGGGCACTTAAGCAATATGGTTTTGAAGTAATTTTAGCGGAAAGCTTTGCTGATATTTTCTTTAATAACTGTGGCAACAACCAAATGCTAGCCATTGCGCTACCCGCTGATACGCTTGAGCAATTGTTTGTACTTAGTGAGCAACACGACGATATAAACATTCAAATCGATCTTGAAAACCAAACACTAACAAGCGATAAGTTTGCGCCAATTAGTTTTGATATTCGTAAAGACGTAAAAGAGCGTTTATTAAGTGGCTTAGATTTTATTGGTGTGACCGAAACGCTAAATCCACAAATTGATGCGTTTGAAAAACAACTTGCTGCTGAGCGCCCTTGGCAGTAACGAAAAGCAATTAATTACATATGAAAACAAAGCGCGGCTGAGTATATAAGCCGCGCTTTTTTTATGTTTAAGTTTTCTAATTATTAATGTCTAAAATCTGCCATTAGCGCAGGTATGCCTGGCAGCATACCAACAATAGCCATAACGGTAGTTAAAATAACAAACATAATTAGCGGAATAACCCAACGGCTCATTTTAGTTAAATTAGCACTGCGCTCTTTACAGCCAATTAAGCCTAAGTTATCAAGCAGCATAGTCAGTGACCAACCAAAAGCAGGGTTAACCAAGCTTGACGCAAATACAACAATAGCGGCCGATTGCGTTGTTTTACCTTCGCGTGTCATTTCCATACCCGCCTCAAGCAGCGGAATAAACACACCTACAATAAGCGCAACACACAGCACAGGTTGCCAAATGGCTAAATCCATTGGGTAGCCCCATAAACCCGCAATAATACAAAATACGGCTG
>NZ_AUTO01000140.1:0-4881 GCF_000498055.1 Pseudoalteromonas sp. TB51 | reverse complement strand
CCGTAGCCAATAACCGGTAATAACCACAGCAAGCTATATTGCTGCTTGATTAATGCAATAAAGATGACTGCAAGTACTAGCGTGCTGCCAATAAAGTGAAGCCTTCTGCAGGTTACATTGCGGTGCTCTTTTAAGTAATACGGGTAAAACGCTTTAAAGGAGTTAAAAGTGTGTGGTGTGTTCATAGTCAATGCTCTTATTTTTATAGTTTATTAAATATACAAGGGCCTGCTAGATTTTGCAGGAAAAATTTTTGCAAACAAGAGGTTATTTAATCGCGGCGCTAAGTTTGTAACCGAGTGGGCTCGATAACGCCTCCTGCGCACGCCTATTTATTTGCTATAACCCCTTACACAGGCTCTTCCTTTAACCAAACGCTTAACAGGATATGCTCGTGGCTTTTATTGTACTGGTGAGAATAACCGCTGATAGGTTTTATAGGCGTACTCATCGCTCATGCCGCTTAGGTAGTCGCATATTATGCGCATCCCTTGGTTTTGTTTTTCAGCGTCTAGATAAAGCGCTTGCGTTGTTTCGGGTAATAAACGCAGTGGGTCACTGGCAAAAGCGGTAAATAATTCAATCAGTAAGTTTTGGCCTTTAAATTCTATTTGCTGCATTTCTGGGTCGCGTATTAAGCGGTTAAATACAAAATGTTTGAGTATTTGTAAAACGCGCTCGTACTGTGGGTCTAGCTTTGCAGTGTACTTTAAAATAGGGCACTCAAAATCACCATGCTGAACATCTAAATGAATATGAATAATAAACATATTTACCAGCTCGCCTATGGCGTCTTTACGTTCAAAATCGTTTTTTGAAAACAAGCGTTGGGTAAGCGAGTCTAATTTAGTGTTTAACCAATCGTAATTAAGCGCGTTTAAGTGGGGTAATGCGTGTGTTTGCCAATCATCTAGTGTAAGCACTTTAGTGGCTATGGCATCTTCTAGGTCGTGCACTGCATATGCTATGTCATCGGCATGTTCCATTATGGCGCTATCTAACGATTTATAACGGGTTTTTGCACGGTACTGATCTATTGGTGTATGGCTAGTTAATAGGGCTTTGTCGTTATCGCTTAAAGGGGCGATGATCCATTTAAATATTTGTGCATCGTCTTTGTATAAGCCTTTAGCGGGGCGCCAATCATCTGCTTTTATAAATGAGCGTGTATTATTTACCTTCGGAATGGTGTGCCATAAATCGTCTATAAATGCGGGATATTTAATAAAGCCAAGCAACGTGCGGCGCGTTAGGTTCATGCCGTGGCCGTTAGAGTATGGCTCAAGTTTAGCGACTATACGCAATGTTTGTGCGTTGCCTTCAAATCCACCGTGCTCACGCATCATATAATTTAAGGCTATTTCGCCGCCATGGCCAAACGGCGGATGGCCTATATCGTGGGCTAAACATAAGGTTTCTAATAAACCAGTAGAGGGGAAGTGTTCAAAATCGCTGTGCTGTGCTTTTAAATGCCGTAATATGCCGGTACCAATTTGCGATACCTCCAAAGAATGCGTTAAGCGTGTGCGATAAAAGTCGTTTAAGCCTATCCCCATAATTTGGGTTTTTGCTTGTAAGCGCCTAAAAGCTGCGGCATGAATTATACGAGAGCGGTCTACCTGCCAGGGGGAGCGATTATCGTTAGGGCGATTTTTATACTGTTCTATTATTCGGCTTTGCCATTGCTTATCCATACTGCTTACTCACAAAACGTTGTTATACACGGTATAAGCTCAGTATACCCATGCCCTAATAAATTGCGAATGAACAAGTACATAACCTTAGCTGGTGGATAGTATATTTATCGCAAGCAGCCACTTTAGCATTTTTTAGCAAAGCGTGGCCCTTAAAGGGTTACACACAGAGTGTTATTCGCGTTTATATAGTGGCTTAGGTATAATGGGGTTTCGTATGTGTGTGTATTACCCATGCATAATTGTTGTTTGAAAGAGAGACTACATGCTAAAAACCATTTTAAAGCTGTTACTAAGCGTATTTTTTTTATGGGCGCTTGCATATCCGTTTATGCAAAGTAATGAGCAAGAGGTTGAAGAACAAACCACAGGTGAACAACCTAAAAAAGTAAAGAAAAAAGAAAAACCCCTGCACAATGTTACTTTACCTAAATTTTCTGAATTTGCTGATGTAAAAGAGAAAAAACAGGCATTTTTTGATTTTATTCGCCCGCATGTTGAGGCTGAAAATAAAAAAATATTACAGCAACGCGCTAAGTTAGAAATTGCGCGTATGATGCTTGAATACAACGAACCGCTCGAGAAAAAACAACAGCGCGACATCGTTAATATTTTAAAAGCCTATGGCTTACCTGAAACAGTAAACACCCTAATTTTAAGCCAAGCGCTGCGCCGTGTTGATATTATTCCTAAAGAGCTTGCGCTAATGCAAGCGGCGAATGAGTCGGCGTGGGGTACATCGCGCTTTGCACGCATAGGGCTTAACTTTTTTGGCCAATGGTGCTATTCAAAAGGCTGCGGTATGGTGCCAAGACGCCGCAATAGTGGAGCGGCGCACGAAGTTGCTGCATTTAAGTCGGTACGCGCGGCAGTAAGCTCGTATTTTAGAAATATTAACACACATAATGCCTACAAAGATTTACGCCTTATACGCGAAGATTTACGACAGCAGCAAAAGCCCATTGCGGCAACGGCACTAACCCATGGTTTAATGTCGTACTCAGAGCGCGGCGAGGCCTACATAGAAGAGCTAAACACCATGATTAACCAAAACAGAGCTTATTTTGATGAATAAAAAACGACTCATAAATATTAACGCCATACTCATTTTATTAAGTTTGGCGGTAAGTACCGTCAATGCCAAAGAGTTTGTTATGTCGTACGATGGCTTTTACGATAGATTAAAAGTGGTTAACAAGGGCGACTTTCAATATGCACGAGTTAACTTTTACATTAGCGATATTGCCACAAACGAGGCATGCGCTATTAAAAGCGGCACAATTTTAACTGAAAATAACGAATACCCGCTTAATTTTACCGATAAAGCACAGTTACTTTTACCGTTTGATAAGCAGCTCGATACGGATAAAGCCGTTATTGTTGTAGAGCCACAAAACCCTGATCACGATTGTCAGTTAAAACTGCAAATTGAGGCCAGCGAATTTGAAGGGCTTAGCTTAACTAAAGATTCGTTGTACACAATTAATAACGAGTTAGATGAACTTTTAACAGATTTATCGGGCTTTTTTGTTAGTAAGCTTATGTGGTTTTTATTGCCTGAGCAAAAAGGCGTTGCTGTAACGTTTAAAGAGCCTGTGACCTTTAATAACCCACATATACAGTGCGAAAAATCAATTTGCTACTTTGCAGTACAGGATAACTGGGAAGATGACGTAAATCTGCTCGGTGATATAGAAAACGTAGTTAAAGTAACCCCGTGGATAGCAAAATAAGTTACTGGGGTTTAATAAAAAACGGCGCTTAATATAGCGCCGTTTTTTTATGCGTTATTTTGGCAGTGTTTGGGTTGAATCACGTTTTATAAGGGTGGGTTCAAACACGCGGTTTATGTGTAAGTTTTTATACTGATAGACATCTTGTAGCACCATTTTTGCAGCCATTTCTCCCATTTCTTCTACTGGGTTATCTATGGTGGTAAGTGTAGGGTAGAGGTAATTGGCAAATATAACGTTATCAAAGCCAATAACAGACAAATCGTTTGGTAAATTAAAGCCATGCTCACGGGCGTATTTCATAGCACCTGATGCCATTTCATCGTTGGCACACACTAAAGCACTAAACGGAATACGCGTGTTGAGTAGTTTTTCAAGGCCTTTGCTGCCGCCAATTTCGTTAAAATCACCTTCGTAAAACAGCGCCTCATTAAAGGGGATGTTTTTTTCGTGCAGCGCTTTTTTATGGCCTTTTAAACGGTTTCTGGCATCGGCTTTAACTTGCGGCCCCGCAATATAAGCAATATTTGTGTGGCCTTGTTCAACAATAGATTTACTGGCTAAGTAGCCGCCGAGCTCGTTATCTAGGCTAATGCAGTTACTTTCAAGTGAATGTACGTATCGGTTAATAAGGTAAATAGGGGTTTTACCTTTACTTAGCTCAATTAAGTAGTCATCACTGACTGACTCTACATGTAAAATTAGCGCATCGCATTTGCGGCTAATTAAAAATTCAATGCCGTCTTTTTCTTTATCGTCTTCACTGTGACCGGTGGTAATAATAACGTGCTTACCCGCAGCGCGCAGGGCTGACTCGATGCCTGCCATCATTTGAGCAAAGAAAGGACCATGAAGCTCTGAGACCAAAATACCCACGCTGTTGGTTCTGTTTGAGGCAAGCGATTGCGCAATAGAGTTGGGCTTATAGCCCAGCTGCTGCATTGCATCGAGTACTTTTTTAGTGGTTTTTTCACTTACGCGGGTGTTTTTATTCATTACCCGTGACACTGTAGCTAACGATACGCCAGCAAGCTCCGACACTTCATAAATTGTGGCCATGTTATTGTTAACTCACTTATATCCTTTATTTTGGCGGGCAAATAATACCGTACCCACCAAATGTTAACTAGCACTAGTTTTTAGCGATGCCTGTATAGAGGCTAACTGTGCGTTATTGAGCGTGTATTTACGCATAATAAATGCAACAAACAAAGAACCAAACGCCGGTATAATAGTAAACGATAATAAAATACCTTGCTGCGTATCAAGGCTCTGCATTGTTTGCGCCTGATAATTATAAAAAGACAGCAGCCAGCCTGCAATTGCACCGCCTAACGCCACACCCATTTTTATAAAAAATATAACGCCCGAATACACAAGGCCAGTAATTCTTACCCCAGTTTTGTGGTGCCCGTAGTCTATGGTGTCGGCCATTTTTGCCCATAGTAGCGGGG
>NZ_AUTO01000139.1:0-27354 GCF_000498055.1 Pseudoalteromonas sp. TB51 | reverse complement strand
GTAGCGGGGTGGCCATATCTAAAAAAAACTTCCACAAAATAAAGGCAGCAAATGCCAAGGTAATGTTATCAGGGGAGATAAAATAGCTCGCAATACATATGCCCGCAGCGATTAACTGCAAACTAATATAGGCTTTTATTTTACAAAATCGCTTAGCCAACGGCTGAGCACACGCACACCCAACCATACTGGCAACCACTCCTAGGGTCATAAAGGAGGTAATTAAATCTTCTTGCCCTAAATAGTATTTAACGTAATAAACCCCTAAGGTTAAACGTAATACTTGGCCAGTGAGTAAAAATAGCGCGGCAGCGCACAGGACTCGCCATTGATCGTTTTTAATCAAGGTTTTTAAACTTTTAAACAACGACAGGTTTTGCTCAGGCGGTTGCTCTACGCGCTCTTTGGTACCAAAAAAACACAGTAAAAATAACACTAAGCCAAGCAAGCTCATTGCCGTCATGGTGTATTGGTAGCCTTTGGCATTATCGCCTTGGCCAAAGTATTCAACCATTGGCATTGTACAGCCCGCAACAATAACGCCGCCTAACATACCAAACACAAAACGATACGATTGCACGCTAACACGCTCTTTTACATCGTTAGTGAGCACGCCACCTAATGCGCAATAAGGAATATTTATGGCGGTATACGCCACCATAAGCAAGCTGTAGGTAGTAAAGGCGTAAATAATTTTATCAGTGCCTTCAAGTTCTGGCGTGGTAAAAGCTAAAATACTAATAAGCGCAAAGGGCAGGGCAAGCCANCAATAAATAGGGCCTAAAATGGCCAAAGCGCGACTGTGTTTTATCGGCTAAGTTGCCCATAACTGGGTCGGTGATGGCATCAAACAACCTAACCACTAAAAACATGGTGCCTACCACCGCAGGAGAAAGCCCTACTACATCTGTGTAGTAAAGCATTAAAAACATCATAACTGTTTGAAAAATAATATTACTTGCCGTATCGCCAAGGCCATAGGCTATTTTTTCTTTTACACTTATCATGATGTTAGGTTCTCGCTTTTTGATTTTTATTTATGCGATTAATTGAATAGCTTTTATTGGCTATTTACGGCTTTGTATCAAGCTTTTATAAGCTTGGCCACTGGCTTTTATAGTACGTTGCTGAGTTTTATAATCAACGTAAACAATACCAAAGCGTTTTAAGTAGCCCTCAGCCCATTCAAAATTATCCATTAAGCTCCACGCAAAGTAACCAATAATATTAACCCCTTGGGCTGTGGCATCGTGCACGGCATTTAAGTGGCTATGATAATAGTTTAGGCGATCTACATCGTTTACCTCGCCATTTTTAATGGTGTCGGGCATAGCTGCGCCGTTCTCGGTAATATAAATAGGCGGTAAGGTGTAGGTGTTATTAAGCGTTACAAGTAAATCGGTAAACGACTGCGGGTAAATTTCCCAGCCCATGTCGGTTAAAGGCCCTTGTGGTGCAAGTGGCTCGTATATATCGCTAGGGTGCGCTTTGTATACTTGGCGCGTATAAAAATTAATGCCTAAGTAATCAATAGATTGTGAAATTATGTCCATATCGCCTGGGTGGATTTCAGGCTGCTGATTGCTAGGAAGCTGTTTTATAATTTCTGGGTATTGGCCATCCATTATTGGTTTCATATACCATTGATTTAAATAATCATCGGCGTAACGAGCTGCGTTTATATCCTCTGCTGACTGCGTTAATGGGTAGCAAGGTGTAAAATTAAGCACAATACCATTTTGAGTATTAGGCGAGGTTTGCTTTAACACATCCATTGCCAAACCATGGGCAAGCAATAAATGGTGCGCTGCTTTTTTACCGTACTCTTTGCCCACTAAACCTGGGGCATGTATGCCTACTTCGTAGCCTAAAAAGGCACTGCAAAATGGCTCATTTAGGGTCGCGTACGAAAATACCCGCTCGACAAATGCTTGGCTAATAAGCTTTACATACCGAGCAAATTCATAAGCTGTATCGCGGTTTAACCAGCCGCCTTTATCTTCTAAATGTTGAGGTAAATCCCAGTGATATAGCGTTACAAACGCTTTAATGTTGCGCTTATTAAGCTCATCAAGAATATTAGTATAAAACTTTACGCCCTCAGGGTTTAGCTCACCCGATAAGGTAATAACTCTCGGCCAAGAGATAGAAAGTCGATACGCATCTACGCCAAGCGAGTCTATTAATTCAATGTCGTTTTGCCACTGATTGTAATGATCGCAGGCAACATGCCCATTTGAGCTGTCGGCTATTTTGTTGGGTGTATCGCAAAAGGTATCCCATATACAGGGCAGGCGATGCTCATACCCGCCTTCAATTTGAAATGATGCCGTAGCCACACCATAAACAAAGTTTTTTGTTAATAGAGGTGAATGAGATGGTAACGATAATTTTGTCATTAGTAACAAACCTTTTTAAACCTTAAATGCATAAATAGCCACTGTATTTACTGCGATGAAGCGTAAGGGCGCGTTTATAAAAAAATAAAACTTGTTGAAATATGTTACATGTTCGTATTTAATTACACGTGAAAGCGCTTACATTTTTAGATTAGTGTTAATTGATACGAAGGTCAACTCTTTAATGTTGCTGGGTTACACGGCAATTTTTAATAACGACTTTTGCATTAATTTATAATAATAAATTGCGGAGAGCCCATGGCCAGTTCAGCACCACTGACGACACACACACAGTCGCAAAACTACCAAGATAAAAACTATGGTTTTGCATTAACATCTTTAACTACTTTATTTTTTATGTGGGGATTTATTACCTGCTTAAACGATATTTTAATCCCGCATTTAAAAGCGGTGTTTAACCTAACTTATGTTCAGGCAATGCTGGTTCAGTTTTGTTTTTTTGGCGCTTATTTTTTAATGTCACTGCCAAGTGGCTATATAGTTAAAAAATTAGGGTATAAAAAAGGCATTGTAGTGGGGTTACTTATAGCGGCATGTGGTTGTGTACTTTTTTACCCAGCCGCGGCGCTACATAATTACCCAGTATTTCTGTTTGCTTTATTTGTTCTGGCAAGCGGTATTACCTTATTGCAGGTTTCTGCAAACCCTTATGTAAGTTTATTGGGCGCCCCTAAAACAGCGTCTTCTCGCCTTACCTTAACGCAAGCATTTAATGCGCTAGGCACGACGGTTGCCCCTACATTTGGTGCATTTTTGATTCTTGACTCTGCCTCTGAGGCGTTTTTAACACCAGCACAAAATGCAGAGTCGGTACAACTTCCTTATTTACTATTAGCAGGCATGCTTATTTTACTAGCCGGTATTTTTGCGTGGCTTAAATTACCAGACATAATGAATGAGCAAAAAGAAGCCGCTGAAAAGTCAGAGACAATTGAAGGTAGTGCATGGCAATACCGCCACCTAACACTCGGTGCTGTGGGTATATTTATGTATGTAGGTGCAGAGGTTGCGATTGGCAGTTTTTTAGTTAGCTTTTTAGCACAAGAAAATATTGCCGGTTTAAAAGAGCATGTTGCCGCTCACTACATCACATATTATTTTGGTGGAGCTATGGTGGGGCGTTTTATTGGTGCAGCGGTAATGCAAAAATTACCCGCTGGTAAAGTACTTGGCTTTAACGCAAGTATGGCTATTATTTTGGTGGTTATTGCCATGAGCACGTCGGGTCAATTAGCAATGTGGTCAATACTACTGGTTGGTTTATTCAATTCTATTATGTTCCCAACTATTTTTAGTTTAGCGTTAAATGGCCTTGGTAAGCATACCGCGCAGGGCTCTGGTATTTTGTGCTTGGCGATTGTAGGGGGTGCAATAGTGCCACTTTTACAAGGTGCACTTGCTGATAGCGTGGGTGTTCAACTTTCGTATGTTTTACCAATTTTTTGTTACTTATTTATCGCGTTTTATGGTTTAAGCGGAAGCAAACCAGTTCAAGCTCAGGAGACTCTATAATGAAAACCCCTTTTTCACTTAATAAAATAGCACGTGCCTCATTAATTGCATCACTAGGCATTTTAGCGGCTTGTTCAAATGACGCGACAACCTCTCCTGAAGCTAATAATGCGTTGTCTAAAACAGAGAAAATTTGGCCAAAACTTAATATTGCCGTAAAACAAGACCCAGAAATTGAAGCCAAAATAGCAGATTATTTAAAAACGATGACACTTGAGCAAAAAGTAGCTCAAATGATTCAACCAGAAATTCGTGATATTACCGTTGAAGATATGCGCAAATATGGCTTTGGCTCATACCTAAATGGGGGCGGTGCCTTTCCTAATGGTGATAAACACGCAACACCAATGGACTGGGTAAAATTGGCTGAAGATTTTTATCAGGCGTCGGTAGATGACTCTATTGATGGCAGTAAAATACCCACAATGTGGGGCACCGATGCTGTGCATGGTCACAATAATGTAATTGGCGCGACCTTATTTCCGCATAATATCGGTTTAGGTGCGGCAAACAACCCTGCATTGATTGAGCAAATAGCAGCTATCACTGCGGTTGAAGTAATGGCAACGGGTATTGATTGGGTATTTGCACCTACAGTGGCTGTTGTGCGCGATGACCGCTGGGGCAGAACCTATGAAGGTTATTCAGAAGACCCCCGCATTGTACGCGATTATTCAGCTGCAATTGTAAATGGTTTACAGGGCAAGGCCGATGGCGACTTTTTAAGTGATAAACGTGTTATTAGTACCGTTAAGCACTTTTTAGGTGATGGCGGCACAGTCGATGGCGATGACCAAGGTAATAATATCGACAGTGAGCAAGATTTGTTTGATATACATGCCCAAGGCTATGTAGGCGGCTTATCGGCGGGAAGTCAGTCGGTTATGGCATCGTTTAATAGCTGGCATGGAGTTAAAAACCACGGCAACAAATACCTGTTAACCGATGTTCTTAAAACCCGCATGGGCTTTGATGGCTTTGTTGTAGGTGATTGGAATGGCCACGGTCAAATTGAAGGCTGTACAAACGAAAGCTGTGCACAGGCTGTTAACGCGGGGCTTGATATTTTTATGGTGCCAACGGGTGCTTGGAAGCCGCTGTACGAAAACACCATAGCGCAAGTGAAAGCTGGCGAAATCAGCATGTCGCGCATTGATGATGCAGTAAGTAGAATTTTACGCGTTAAATTGCGTGCCGGTTTATTTGATAAACCAAGCCCAGCTAAGCGTCAGTTTTCGGGTAAAACTGAGCTAATTGGTGCGCAGCAGCACCGCGAAGTTGCGCGTCAGGCAGTACGCGAATCACTTGTTTTACTTAAAAACAAAAACAATATTTTGCCTCTTGATGCAAACCAAACTGTACTTATTGCCGGCGATGGAGCCGATAACATAGGTAAGCAGTCGGGTGGTTGGAGTATTACTTGGCAAGGGACTAATAACAAAAATGCTGATTTTCCTGGTGCCACGTCTATTTATGCAGGTCTTGAAAAACAAATTACTGAGGCGGGTGGTCGTGCCATTTTAAGTGTGGATGGCTCATATGATGAGCGCCCAGATGTAGCCGTTGTGGTATTTGGTGAAGAGCCTTATGCAGAAGGCCATGGCGATAGAGATAACCTTGAATTTGAGCGAGGTAATAAAAAATCGCTCGCGTTATTAAAGTCGTTAAAAGAGCAGGGTATTGCGGTTGTATCGGTATTTATTTCGGGTCGCCCTATGTGGGTTAACAGTGAATTAAATGCCTCAGATGCATTTGTTGCAGCATGGCTGCCAGGTACAGAGGGCGGCGGTGTTGCCGATGTTATTTTAAAAGCCAAAGATGGCAGCATTCAACACGACTTTAGCGGCAAGCTTTCGTTTTCATGGCCTAAAACAGCAGTACAAGCAACGGTTAATAAAGGCGATGACGATTACAGCCCATTATTACCGTACGGCTTTGGTTTAACTTATGGCGATAAAAATGTATTGGCTGATAATTTAGACGAAGACTCTAAATTAGATAGCTCAGCACTCACTAGTATGGATATTTTAGTTGGAGCACCGGTTGCTCCGTGGCGTTTATTACTTAAATCTGGCGATGAGCTATTAGATGTATCAAGCAGTACTCATCAACTGGGTGCACTTAAATACCGTACTGAGGATAAAACAGTTCAAGAAGACGCGCGCCAATTTAATTTTAGTGGCGAGCAAAAGGCAAGTGCTGAAATAGTCACAAGCTTTGCAGAAGATACCATTACGTATTTAGAGGCTAATGGCGTTATTAGTTTTGATATTAAACTCAATGAGCCACTAACCGATGACGTAAACCTTGCTATGACTTGTTCAGGTGAGTGTGGTGGTGCGATTGCCTTGAGTAAAATGGTTGATCAATCCATCAAAAATAAATGGCAGTCGGTGTCGGTAGACTTACGTTGTTTTGCTAACCAAGGCGTTGACTTTGCAAGCCTTACAAGCCCTTTTAGTTTACATGCAAGCAGTAAAACCTCAGTGTCGGTAGCAAACATTCAGTTTGTGCCTAATAAGGCAGACTCTGCTGGGCTTAAATGTCAGTAATCATTTTGTTTTAGTGTGTATGTCAAAGCCCTTCAATTGAAGGGCTTTTTTTATGTGCAAACCGGTTTGTTATTTATAAAAGGGTTTTGTGCAGATTCATATATAACTTTGTCGCGTCCTGTGGTTTTAGCAATATACAAGCGCTTATCTGCCGCACTAAGTAGCGATTTAAAAGAGCTTATTTGAGTATCGCTGCACGCCACTCCAGCGCTTATTCTTAAATAAATGGTGTTGCCGTAATAGCTAAAGGGCTTGTTTTTAATGTTTTTTCTGAGGGTGTTTGCCGCGCACTGTGCCTCATTTAAAGTGCAGTGGCTAAGTAAAATTGCAAACTCTTCGCCGCCAACACGCGCGGTAACTGCCCTGTTAGAAAAAAGCGCGGCAATATGCTGCGAAACCCATTTAATTGCCTCATCACCTGCATCGTGTCCATATTCATCGTTAACGCGCTTAAAAAAGTCTATATCGACCATAATAATGCTAAGGGGATGCTCGTCATTATTTTTATTAAATAACGTATTGGCCACTGCATTTAAACCGCGTTTATTTAATAGCTGGGTTAATGGGTCGCGATTAGCAAGGGAGTTGAGTGTATGCTCTGTATTGGCAAACACTAAAAAAGGCAGCAATAGGGCGGCGCTAGTGGCAAGTATTAAGTGTACAGCTAAAGTAAATTGCAAAACAGAGGCAAAATCAAAGTTGAGCGCGGTAAAAAACGGCAACAGTAATAAAACTCCCTGTATTAGCATAACGAGTGCATGCAGTAATAGGCAAAGCAATAGCATACGTTGCTGTAATTTTGCTATAAAGCGGGTGCTTAAAACAATATACGAGGCATACAAAAATAACCCTGCCACAGTTAAACTAACCAATATTTGCTCTACAGCGGTGTTGTAAACTATGAGCAAAATAACCGCAGCCACGATGAGTAAATAGCTAACTTGCTTGCATATGCTTTTATTTAAAGGGCTGAGTGCTTTTAATCCCATAATTAAAAAAAGTGGGCAAGCAATAATAAATAAACTGGCAAAGTAATGGGTAATAAACGGCCATGCAATGATCACGCGTAAGCTTGCGCATAGTATGGCGAATGTAAAGGTGGTACAAGCTAGGCCAAAATATAAAAAACTAGTTTGTTTTTTATATTGATAAATAGAGATAAAATACAGCCCAATTATAAGGTTTAAAATAAAAGAAAGGCTTATAACGGTTGGTAAGTGCAGCATAGAAAGGTTCTTTTATTATAAAACGACTATTTTAATGGAGACTAGATACTAAAGCTTATGTTAATTACAGTAACCTAGCTTAAAGTAGTATTTTTATAACCTTTAGTAGGTGTATCTATGCTGAATACACCTACTTTATTAAACTTCTCAGAGCCGAATCTATATCCGTAAAATGAAAACGGTAATTATGCGCTAACGCTTTTTTGGGTATTACATATTGCCCAGTAGTGAGCAAATCAGACATTTCACCCATTAACACTTTTAATACAGGGCTTGGCATGGTTAGGGCCGCAGGGCGAGACAATGCTTTACCTAAACTTTTGCTAAATACTTTATTGCTAACAGGGGTGGGTGCAGTGGCGTTAATTGGCCCGCAAAGCGACGTGTGTTTTATAATAAATAAAATCAGTTGAATCATGTCATCAATATGAATCCACGACATACCTTGCTCCCCATCTCCAATGGGGCCACCTGCAAAAAATTTAAACGCAGGAAGCATTTTACTTAAAGCGCCGCCGTTTTTGCTAAGTACAATTCCCGTGCGTAATAAGCACACCCGTGTTTTATCACTTTGCGCTTTTAGTGCTGCGTGCTCCCACTCTTTACATAGCTGATGGCTAAATTCATCATTTACATCGTCGGTGTCTTCATCTACGGGGGTATCGCCTTGGCGGCCATAATAGCCAATGGCACTGCCAGATATAAATGTAGCAGGGGGCGTGCTGCAATTTAAAATAGCATCGCTGATTTGCGTGGTAAGGTTTATTCTGCTGTTTTTAATTGTTTGTTTTTGTGCCTGCGTCCAGCGTTTGTTGACGATAGGTTCGCCGGCTAAATTAATCACAGTATCAACATGGTTAAAATTAACCTCATCAACGCTGCTTACTACATCAATATTATGACCAAGCAATACATGGGCTTTGGTTTTATTTCGGCTCAGTACGGTTACTTTATGATGATGTAGCAAAAAAGGCGTTAAGTGTTTACCTATTAGGCCTGTAGCGCCTGTAAAAAAAATATGCATAAAAATCTTACCAATTTTAAGTGTACGATTTGTTTAAAATGTATACTATTTAAACTATCTTAATGCAAATTATTACGTTAACTAAAAAACAACGATCACTTTGTAAATATTTCATTTAATTAGTTTTTGCCTTACACTAAAGCGAATTTCATAAGAAAAGGATTGGCGCGTTGGCAAGTTTAACTGGCGTAAATAAAAGCTTAATAATATTTGCAGCCCTGGTGGTTGTATTAGCCGGTATTAAGGCCGCAAGTGTTATTATTATTCCCTTTATTTTGGCGGCGTTTATTGCCATTGTATGCAACCCGCTGATCACATTTTTTGGTCGCTATCGGATCCCTAAAGGGGTTTCTGTTGTTATTGTGGTGCTTATCATTGTGGGCTTAGGTGTAAGCTTAGGCGGCCTTGTAGGACAATCAGTTAACGACTTTTCTCAGCAACTTCCTGAATATAAAGCCCAGTTACAAGAAGAGTTTGTTTGGCTGGTCGATCTTGCATCGCAATACAATATCTTAATCGATAGAGATCAAATTCTCTCTATGTTTGACCCAGGTAAAATGGTTGATGTAGCCACGAATATGCTTACCGGCTTAGGTGGCGTAATGGCAAACATGTTTTTAATAATTTTAACTGTGGTGTTTATGCTTTTTGAAGGGCCTGCATTAAGCAAAAAAATTCATATGGCACTTGCCGACCCAGATAGAAAAATGGAGCAAATTGACCGCTTTTTGGTTTCTATTAATTCGTATTTAGCAATTAAAACATTAGTGAGTTTAGCCACCGGTATTATTGCAGCATTTTATTTATGGATTTTAGATGTTGACTACTTTGTGCTGTGGGGCGTGTTGGCTTTTATGTTTAATTATATTCCTAATATAGGTTCTATTATTGCCGCAGTACCAGCCGTATTGTTAGCACTGATCACACAAGGACCATTAACAGCCGGGCTTGTAGGTGCAGGGTATTTAATTATTAATACGGTAATGGGTAACATTGTAGAGCCTAAATTTATGGGTAAAGGGCTTGGGCTTTCTACCTTGGTGGTGTTTTTGTCGTTAATATTTTGGGGTTGGTTATTAGGCACTGTAGGCATGTTGCTATCGGTACCGCTTACCATGATTGTTAAAATAGCCCTAGAGGCAAGTGATGAAGGGCGCTGGGTTGCCACGCTACTTGGTACGGGTGAGTCGATAGACGATAAATAATATCAATTGGTTTTCATAGCTTAAAATTGCGTATTTGATTAAATAATTGATACAAAAAAAGCGATTAATACACAGTATTAATCGCTTTTTTTATGGGTGTTAATCCCCGTTTAAAGTGGCTTTTTAAGCACTTGAGTAAACTGTTCAATAAGTGCAAGTTCACATAATTTGTAATCAATAGCAGCTTGGCTGGCATTTGGCAGTTTTAATATATAGCGCCATTGGCAGCTTGCTTCAATATACTTTTGGTGGTTGTCGACGCTGCGCTTAAACAACATCAGTATTTGCGTATTTCCGCTTTGCTCTTCTAATTTAGTGAGTTCATATTTACGTTTTTGAACCCAAGTACCCTGATTGTATTTAGCCTGATTTATTTGGGTGTCTAAACACTGCGTATAGCGTTTAGTTTGGCTTGGCGTTGCGTTTTGCTCAAGCGTACACTGTGCTTGCGCACTGACATTAGCACTTAGTGCTAATAGGCTCGCAAGTGTAATTAAAAGGCTATTTTTTATCATTGTAATTAAACTCTAAAATAAATTGTGCGCCGCCCAAGGTGTCCGACTTATTAATCGTTAAGTGACCGTTATAAGATTTAACTAAGTCAGAGACTATCGCCATGCCAACACCGTGGCCGCTTTCGTAAGTATCAAGGCGGGTACCACGGGTTAATAAAGACTCGCGTTTATCCTCGGGTACACCGGGTCCATCGTCACTAATGCCTATGCACAGTGTTTTACTTTGAATGACCTGTATTTCTACTTGCGAGCGACACGCTTTACAAGCGTTATCAATTAAATTACCCAGTAACTCCATTAAATCTGTTTGGTCACCTAAAAAGTAATCTTTATCGGTCACGGTGCAATTAAATATAATGTCTTTATCGCGGTATACCTTGGCCATTGCACTTAAAATAGAATCAACCACAGGTTTAACTGGGGTTTGTTTTTTCCATGTATCTGAGGCGCCAGTGGCTGCACGTTTTAACTGATGCTCGATCATCACATTTATTCTATCAAGTTGCTCTTGGGCATCGGCATCATTAGCAAGCGGGCTTGATTTTAATACCGCAAGGGGCGTTTTTAATGCATGCGCTAGGTCACTTAAAGACGCTCTGTAGCGCTCTTTTTGACGTTGCTGCGACTCTAGTAATAAATTTAGGTCTGATTTAATTGTTTGCAGTTCTACAGGGTATAAGCCTTTAATTTCTTGAATATCGCCCGACTCAATGGCTTTTATTTCTTTATCAAGACGTTGTAACGGCCGGCCGCTCCAAATAAACCCAATTGCCATTAAACCGGCAATCGCAATACCCATTATAAACATCCAATCGACTAGGGTTTGTTTAAAGCCATCCATTAATCTTAGCAATGCATCGTTTCGTTTGAGTAATATAAAACGTGCCTGCTCAGATTGGTCAATATTATTTAAAATGACCGTTAGGCTTAATTGCCAGTAAACCGCATTGTTGTAAACCACACGTCTAAAGTCGGCCGCACCGGCTTTAGGCTCTATGTACTCGGGTTTAAAGTTTACGTTTACTGCCGACTCTGAGTGCCAAACAGGTACATCATCGCGGTAAATCATGGCGTAGGTATCTGAATTTAAGTTATTAAGCTCTGGCGTTAAAATTGTGCTGGGCATAATAATGCCGCGCTCAGTAAAGTCGACTTCAGAAATAAGGGAGTATAAGTGGGCTTCTAGATTTTTTTCGGTGGTTTCGACTAATGAGGCGTAATACGCTTTACCAATCGAGTAAAACAAAATAGGCAGTGCCACCAATAAAACAAAGACAAGGATAAATCCTTGCCTTATTTTAAGCGATATTTGCGATGCTACCACTGACTTTTAAGCCTGTAACCACGCCCACGTAGTGTTTCTACTGGGTTTAATGTGCCTTCAGGGTCTAATTTTTTACGCAGACGAAGTACAAATACTTCGATAACGTTAGAATCAAGATCGAAATCTTGGTCGTAAATGTGCTCAGTAAGTTCTGATTTAGAAATTACTTTTTGCGGGTTAACCATTAAATACTCAAGTACTTTGTACTCATAAGCCGTAAGGCTAAGTTCTTTGTCGTTAACCCAAACTTGTTGTGAGCGAGTATGAATTTTAATTGGACCCGCTGTCATTTCAGGGTTTGCTTTACCAGCACTGCGGCGAATAAGTGCGTTACAACGCGCAATTAATTCTTCAACATGAAACGGCTTGGTTAAGTAGTCGTCGGCACCTGCATCTAGGCCTTCAACTTTGTCTTGCCAGCGGTCGCGCGCCGTTAAGATTAAAATAGGGATCGTCACGCCTTGTGCACGTGCTTTATTGATTAGCTCAATACCGTCAATTTTTGGTAAGCCTAAATCAACCACCGCCATATCTAGCGGGTATTCTGTAATATGGAATAGGCCAGCTTCGCCATCGTGACATAAATCAACACTGTAACGTTCTTTCTCTAAAGCATTACGTAGGTTGTCTGCTAAGTGTAAATCATCTTCTATAACTAAAATTCGCATTTGCTAATCCTTTTTCACTTCGCCGGTTTTTTTATTTATATGTAAATCAACGACGTGGCCGTCAGATTTGAGTATACGTACAGTATAAAATTTTGCTTGTTCTGTAATTTTTAAGGTTTTACCGTCAGTTTCTTCTTTTGCAAGTATTACGGCTTTCTTTTTGCTGATCTCAGTTTTTTTAACTGCTTTGGTAACAGTCGAACTTGCGTGTACGGCGCCACTGACGCTAATACAGGCAATTAAACCAAGGGTTAATAATACACGCATGACGGGAACTCCTAGATCAAACCCAGCTATTCTAATTAACTAAGCTACTAAAACTCAAGTAAAAACGTCCAATATGCGCTTTTACGTTCGCCAGCTTAATTAATTAGCAGTGAACCAACCCTGAATTAAATAACGTTTTAAATTCAGGGTGTTCGTTACGCTGGTAATACTTTTTTATATGGTTTTACAACGGTGTTTGCGTAAACGCCAGCTGCAACGTATGGATCAGAGGCTGCCCATTCACGTGCTTTTTCAAGTGAATCAAATTCGGCAATGACTAATGAACCTGTAAATCCAGCATCTTGCGGGTCTTCACTGTCGATTGCTGGCAGTGGGCCGGCAACAAGTAAACGGTTTTGAGAGTCAAGTTCGCTTAAACGTGCTAAGTGGGCGGGGCGGGCTTCTTTTCTAAGCGGTAAGCTGTTTTCAACGTCGGTTGAATAAATCATGTACAACATAGTAATTCTCAAAAAATGTTAAGTTTAATAACGCAAATACTAGCACAACGTTGATAGTTGGTGAACAAATTACCGTTAAAGCTAGGTTTACAGTTATTAATTATTTTTAGTGTGTAATTGCTTGAAAAGCGCGGCACAACACTGGTAGAGTCGCTTGAATAACTTAAAAATAACAAGGTTAATACATGAGCAATAATAGAGAGCATTTTAGCTCCCGTCTTGGCTTTATACTGGCTGCAGCAGGTTCGGCAGTGGGTATTGGCAACTTAGTAGGTTTTCCTGTGTCGGCAACTAAAAATGGTGGTGGTGCATTTTTACTTGTATACGCTTTGTTTGTTGCTTTTATTTGTTTACCGGTAATGATGGCTGAAATGGCCATGGGTCGTAACGCGCAAAAAGATCCACTTGGTTCGTACAAAGCGCTGGCAAATAACGACAAAAAATGGAAGTTTGCAGGCTTTTTGGCTGTATTAACGCCGTTTATGATTGCCGTATTTTACATGGTTATTACCGTGTGGATTTTTGGTTACTTAAGCCAAACCGCGATGGGTAATTTAGATGCATTGGCAGATCCGAGCCATTTTGGCAGCTTTATAAATAGCTACACTGTTTTTNGGCTACATGGCTGTGGTAGTTATTATTGTTAACCTTATTTTATTGGGTGGGGTTAAACAAGGCATAGAAAAAGCCGCTAAGTTTTTAATGCCGGCTTTATTTGTTATGTTGCTTGCCCTTGTATCGTATGTATTAACGCTTGATAACGCCATGGCTGGTGTTAAATATTATGTTATTCCTGATTTTTCTAAAATGAGCGCCAGCGTGCTTAATGGTGCACTAAGCCAAGCGTTTTTCTCACTATCGCTAGGTATGGGTATTTTAATGACCTACGCCTCTTACATATCTAAAAAAGATGACATTGTTGGCAGTGCTAAAATGGTGGCTATTACCGACTCATTAGTGGCATTTGTTGCCGGTTTAATGGTGTTACCGGCTATATTTAGTTTTGATCCTAATACCGACCCAGCCGCACTTTCTGACTCGTCTGTATCGATGATATTTGTATACTTACCTAAAATTTTATTAGCACTACAAAATGATATTGGTTTCTTTGGCGCGTCTGCAGTGGCGTTTTCGTTCTTTTTATTAGTGTTTTTTGCAGCGATTACTTCGCTTGTATCAATTGTAGAAGTACCTACAGCGACCCTTAGCGACCGCAAAGGGATCAGCCGTAAAAAAGCCTTAGGTATTTTAACGCTAGCCACAGGTGTGTTAACTATATTATGTACTATGTCGTTTGGTATGGTTGATAGCCTAACGTCGTTTACTAGTTACGGCAGCGGTAATAAAAGCTTTTTTGATATTGTTTATGATGTATTTTACGACACTATATTGCCACTGAATGGTTTAATGGTGTGTTTATTTGTTATGTACCGCTGGAAAAAAGCGCGCCTAACAGATGAGTTAAGCCAAGGCTCACCAAATTACGCCGGTAGCTTTATGGAGAAATACGTTAACTTTTCGCTTTCTACGTTTATTCCGGTTATTTTATTAGCCATATTTATAAACACAGTAGCGACTAAGTTTTTTGCCTTTAAGCTATTTGGATTTTAGGCTAAAAAAAAGTTTTCAAAAGCCGCGTATTAACGCGGCTTTTTTGTGTTTAAAATAGCTTATTAGCTGATAGCTCCTGAGTCTAATGAACTGCCAATCCCCAGTGTAAACATCCACAATCCCCATAAGCTATGCTCAATTACACACACTATGGTTGAACGGCTTTGCGCGTAGGTAAACGAAAATAATAGCCCGCCTAAAAATGCTAAGCCTACAGCCACCCAATTGGCATACACAATATGGGCAAGGGCAAACACCGTTGCGCTTACCACTATACGCACTCTTTTTTTGGGCATAATGCGTTTATAGCGATGAAAAAAGTAGGTCCTGAAAATTAGCTCTTGTGGTAATACCGACAGCAGCGGGTATAGAAGTAGTAAAAGTAACCAGTTATAAAATGAGTTCAGCGGCATACTAAACCAGTTTTCTTGATGAATAATGCCGTAAAACACGCCTGAAAAAAGCGCACCTAAAAAAAAGAAACTAAATAAACGGCGCTTTACCGCAGAAAACTGCCCCAGGCTTGTAAGTCTAAATCGCTTAAAGTGAGGGTCGTTCAGTAATAACATGCAGCACACACTCATTAAAACAATCAGTGCGGGTATTAGCCAGTTCGCTAGGTAGCTACGAAGGGTAAAGCCTATTAAAGGCAATAAAACAAATATTAGGGTAAATTCAAACCAGCGGTATTGATTGGCGTTCAAGGTCGTCTCTGATTGATTTTTTTTACACGCTATCAAGCAAAGACGACATTTTTATGACGAAGGTGTTTTACTTTGCGGGTTCTTCTTCATCAGGGAAGTATTTATACAAAGCAAAAATAGTGATTAAAATACTCACAAAGGTAATGGCCATTAAGCCAAACACTTTAAAGTTAACCCAAAAATCGAGTGAGAAATTATACGCAATGTAAATATTCAGCACTGCAATACCTGCGGTAATGGCAACCCACATTAAGTTAAGCTTATTCCACACCGGCTCAGGTACTTCAATCGCCTGTTTAGAGTCGTTGGCGTTTTCGAGGATTGAGCTAAGGGCTTTTTTAACAAGATTTTTATTCAGCACGTAGCGGCTAATTAATAAGGTAAGGCTTAGGCCGGCGTAAATTAACGTGGCTTTCCATTTTATATACTGCTCATCGTGGAGTACTAAGGTTAATGTGCCAAACACCGCTGCAATAGCAAAAAATAGCCATTGGCGGGCAGGTACATGGCCGTGCTTAAAGTAGCTATACGCAACTTGAATAAGCGTAGTGACCATTAAAAGGCCTGTTGCCCAGTAAATATCAACTAATTTAAATACCGCAAAAAATAATATTAGCGGGATGTATTCAATCAATGCGTGCATATACTACCTAAATTATACAAAAAGAAGTCAGGGAAGTTTTTACCACATAACACTAGGCAACTACAAGGTTGACTTGTTGCCCTGTAAGCCTTAGCCTGCGTGGCTTTAATTATCCATCATCATATTCCCACACTTAACCAACACTGATTAAGTGTGCATTTAGGAGCCTACAATGAACAAAGCACAACTTGTTGCCCAAATAGCCAAACGCAGTGAACTAACAAAAAAAGACACACAAGCAGCCCTTACTAGCTTACAAAAGGTAATTACTAAATCGTTATCTGAAGGCGACCAAGTGCAAATTAATGGATTTGGTACATTCGCTTTAAGCTACTACCCAGCGCGCACTGGCCGTAACCCACAAACAGGCGAAAGCATTGAAATAGAAGGCGCTAACAAACCCGTATTTAAACCAGCCAAAGCATTAAAAGATCTCCTTTAAATAGCAACTTGCATTGACCGCTACCAGTGAACAGTACCAGCGACTAGTTCCTGCAACCAATACTTGCTAATAGCCCGGTTACCTTTTTAGGTTTAGTTAGCGCTATTAATCATAAAATTATAGTTCGGCGCACCCCGCTAATAGGGTGCGTCTACAAAATAAATACCCAGTTTTTAGTTAATGCCTTACTACTTCATCTTGTAAGCAAAGCTTGTGTGCTGGTTTTTAATACGCACTTTAAATTAAGCTATGTAGATTGTTCAAACCCTCTAAATGATTTACATAGCTTTGACAGCTTTAATTTATATTATCCATTATTTTCAATAGGTTAAATTTGGCATCGGTTATGCTTTTAATAGGGTGATTGAAACATTTTATTAAACGCAATAAGGAGATCTATATGTCTACATTACAAACAAGCACTCGTTTACAAGGCAAAAAAATTGCTATTTTAGCCACCGATGGCTTTGAGCAAAGTGAGCTATTATCTCCACGTGATGCTTTACTTAATGCTGGCGCCGATATCGATATTGTGTCGGTAAAAGAGGGTGAAATCACCGGCTGGGATGAAGATAAATGGGGCGACAAAGTAAGCGTAGATAAACTTGTTACAAATGCCAGTGCCAGCGATTACGATGCGCTTATGCTGCCAGGTGGCTTATTTAACCCAGATACGTTACGCCAGGATAAGCACGCAAAAGCGTTTATAGATGGTTTTTTTGGCGCCGAGAAAAACAAACCCGTTGCAGCTATTTGCCATGCCCCTTGGTTACTTGCCGAAATTAATAAATTACGCGACCGTACCGTTACATCATTCCCAAGCATTAAAAGTGATTTAATTAATGCTGGTGCAAACTGGGTTGATGAAGAGGTGAGTGTAGACCAAGGTTTAGTAACAAGCCGCAGCCCTGCAGATTTAGAAGCATTTAATGCAAAATTTATTGAAGAAATTTTAGAAGGTAAGCATCAAGCTCACTAAGTGTAGAGCTTAATAAAAAAGGGCATTGAAAATGCCCTTTTTTAATGCGTAAATTTTAATTTTTTACAGTGCGGTGGCCGCTTTCATATCAGCTACAAACGCTTTTAACTGCGTTGTCATCGCATCTAAATCATTAAGGTTTGCTTCAATAATTTTA
Organism: Pseudoalteromonas sp. TB51; assembly: GCF_000498055.1. NCBI lineage: Bacteria > Pseudomonadati > Pseudomonadota > Gammaproteobacteria > Alteromonadales > Pseudoalteromonadaceae > Pseudoalteromonas > Pseudoalteromonas sp. TB51. The sequence continues at coordinate 9,647 of NZ_AUTO01000139.1, read as the reverse complement.
ACAACGGCTGAGCCTGAAATAGCACCAGCTGCGCCGGCGTTTAGAGCGGCTTTTACATCATCGGGCGTAGAAATACCAAAGCCTAATAAAGCAGGGGCTGCATGGTATTCTTTTAGCTTAGTTACTATGTTACCCGCTGGCATTTGCGCTTTAGTATCGGTGCCGGTAACACCCGCACGCGATAATAAATACGTGTAGCCACGGCCGTAAGATGCACATTGGCGCAGAGTATCGTCATCGGCATTGGGTGTGGCAATAAATATTGGGTCTACACCGTTTGCCATGGCTGCTTTTCTAAACATTTTAGATTCATGCAGTGGTACATCAGCAACTAAAATAGAGTCTACGCCCGCCGCTTTAGCATCTTTATAAAATGTTTCTAAACCGCGTTTAAACACAAGGTTTGAATACAATAATAAGCCAATTGGAATATCTGCATTGTAATCGCGTATTTCTTTAATAATATCAAAGCAATCTTGCGTGTTAATGTTTACATCGAGAGCACGAATATTCGCCGCTTGAATAACGGGGCCATCGGCGATTGGGTCCGAAAACGGAATACCTAGCTCCAGTGCATCCGCACCGCCATCAATTAAGCTTTTAATAATGGCAATACTTTGCTCTTTACCTGGGTCGCCAATGGTAACAAATGGTACAAATGCACCTTGTTTTTGCTCATTAAGTGCAGCAAAGGTTTTACCGTAACGATCTGTATTTAACTGGCTCATAGCTGACCTCCTTGTGATAAAACGCTGTGTACGTGGGTTAAATCTTTATCGCCACGGCCACTTAAGTTAACCACTAAAATGCTTTCTTCTGTTTGCTCTTCGGCGTATTTAAGCGCATAAGCAAGGGCATGGCTTGATTCAAGAGCTGGAATAATCCCTTCGTTTTTAGCCAGTGCTTGGAACGCGTCAAGGGCTTCTGTATCGGTAATACCCACATATTGAGCACGGCCTGTTTCGTGTAAAAACGCGTGCTGTGGTCCAACTGCTGGGTAATCTAGGCCGGCAGATACTGAGTATGACTCTTCAATTTGGCCATCGTCATTTTGCATAATGTACGTATAGGTACCGTGCAATATACCTTTTGTACCTTTACAAATTGTAGCGCCGTGCTCGTGGGTATCTAGGCCTTTACCTGCAGGCTCTACACCAATAAGTTTTACACTTGGCTCGTCAATAAAGTCAGTAAACATACCAATGGCATTAGAGCCACCGCCAACACAGGCTANCGGCATCCGGTAAGCGTCCTTCTGCTTTTAATACTTGTTGTTTAGCTTCTTCACCAATGATTTTTTGATACTCTCGTACAATTGTTGGGAATGGATGAGGACCCGCAGCGGTACCAAGTAAGTAGTGAGCGTCTTGGTAGTTTGCAGACCAGTCGCGTAGCGCTTCGTTTACCGCATCTTTTAATGTGCCAGAACCGGCGGTTACCGGAATAACCTCTGCGCCCATTAATTTCATTCTAAATACGTTAGGCTGTTGGCGCTCAACGTCTTTAGCACCCATATAAATGCGGCATTTTAAGCCAAGTAATGCACAGGCTAGGGCTGTTGCCACGCCGTGTTGGCCCGCTCCAGTTTCGGCAATAACTTCTTTTTTACCCATACGTTTAGTTAGCAACGCTTGACCAAGTACTTGGTTGGTTTTGTGTGCGCCGCCGTGCAGTAAATCTTCACGTTTTAGGTAAAGTTTTACTTTAGGGTTTTTAATTAAATTACGCGTTAATGTAAGCGGTGTAGGGCGACCGGCATACTCGTTTAATAATTTTGTAAACTCAGCCTCAAACTCAGGGTCTTTTTGTGCTTTGTTAAATTCGTTCTCTAACTGCTTAAGCGCAGGGACAAGTAGCTCAGGTACAAACATACCGCCAAACTCGCCAAAATAAGCTGGATTTTGCATTATAACCTCAATAATTTCTGATGCTTGTAAAAGCATTTTGTAATTTGATAGGGCACTTTTTACCCGCAGATTCTTCAACGCCTGAATTTAAATCAAGGCCTAGGGCACCTTGAGAAAGCGCGTCTTTTATATTGTCTGGATTTAAGCCACCCGCTAGCATAAAGGGGGTTGTTGCGTCGCGCAGTACTGCCCAATCAAATGCTTTACCTGTACCACCGGCTTGTNTGTGTATCGCTGTGGGTATCATAAAGATGGCGGTCTACGCCCGTAGCTGGGGTTGGCAATGTATCTTTAATTGCCTGTGCTTTCCAAATTTCACAACCTTTAGGTAACTGTGTACGTAATGCGGCAATGTAATCGTCACTTTCTTGACCGTGTAATTGTACTGCGGCAAGTTTTAGTTCGTGCGCGTATTGTACCACTTGCTGCGGGCTTGCATTAACAAAAACACCGACAAATTTAAGTGGCACACTTTGGCTCAGCTCAATCGCACAATCTAAATCAACATAACGAGGCGACTTAGGGTAAAAAATGAGTCCACCGTACACTGCGCCGTTGTTGTAAGCGGCCTGTACGTCTTGTGCTCGGGTTAAACCGCACACTTTGTTATCACCTAAAATCACTTTTTTGCAGGCTTGTTCTAAATCGCGCTCAGCCATTAAAGAACTGCCAATTAAAAAGCCATCACATAATGGCGCTAGGCGTTTAACATCTTGATGAGTGTAAATACCTGACTCTGAAATAACTACTTTATCTTGTGGGATAAGCGTACGTAGCTTTTCGGTGGTGGCTAAATCAGTGCTTAAATCGCGAAGGTCACGGTTATTAATACCAATAATTTGTGCATCAAGTGCAAGGGCGCGGTGCACTTCTTCTTCGTTACTAACCTCGGTCAATACCGACATGTTAAGCGAGTCGGCAACTGCATGTAGCGCTTTATATTGTTCATCATCAAGCACTGAAAGCATTAGTAATATAGCATCGCCGCCATAAATACGTGCCATGTAAACTTGGTACTCATCAATAAAAAAGTCTTTACAAATAAGTGGTTGCTCTACTTGGCTACGTACAAACTCTAAATAATCAAAACTACCTTGAAAGTATTTAGTATCTGTAAGTACGCTCATGCAGCTGGCGTATTTTTTATAAACAGAGGTGATCTCGGTTAAATCAAACGGCTCTCTTATTAGCCCTTTTGAAGGAGATGCTTTTTTACATTCTAAAATAAACTGCGTACCCGGCTTTGCTAACGCTTTATAAAAGCTGCGGCTGGTTGGCACTGCTAGGTGTTTAAAGCTCTCTAGTGGGCGCGCGGCTTTACGCTCTATTAGCTCTTGTTTTTTATCAGCAACAATTTTGTCTAATACATTAGCCATGACTTACCTCAATAATTGCATTTAATGTGTTCATGGCTTTGCCTGAACTTAGTAATGTTTGTACCTGTTGTGCGCCTTCTTTTAATGACTGTACTTTACCGCTTAGGTATAAAAGTGCAGCCACATTGACCACGATTGCAGCATTGTGCGCATCACTGCCTTTACCTTGTAAAATAGCAAGGCTCGCATTTGCGTTGTATTGTGGGCCTTCACCGGCTAGTTGTTCAAGTGAATAGTTTGCAAGGTCAAAGTCGCTTGGGTTTAATGTGTACTGCGTTATTTCGCCATTGTTTAGCTCAACTACGTTAGTTGGGCCGTGCAGGGCTATTTCGTCAGTGCCAGAACCATGCACTATCATCGCGCGCTTAGCGCCTAATGTTTTAAGGGTCTGCGCCATTGGCATACATAAAGACTTATCGTAAACACCTAGTAATTGCACGTGTGGTGCAGCAGGGTTAGCAAGTGGGCCTAAAATATTAAAAATGGTACGTGTTTTAAGCGCAGTACGTACGCCCATCGCGTGGCGTACACCACTGTGGTAATGCGGTGCAAACAAAAAGGTAAAATGGGTTTGCTCAAGGCACTGTGCAGCCTGTGCTGGGCTCATATCAATATTAATGCCCAATGCTTTTAATAAATCAGCAGAGCCCGAATTACTCGATACACTGCGATTACCATGTTTTACCATATTAATACCCGCGGCAGCNCCGGTGCCGCAGCTATCGGCAAGTTGCGTGCTAGCGGTTGTAAAGGCAACGGCGTTTTCTCGCATTGACGCTGCAGCGCCGGCAATTTCATCACTTACTTCGCCTTTTATTTTAAGGCTGATTAGCAATGCAGTGAGCTCTATTTCGCTCATGTTACCTTGCATTATTTGGTTAAATAATGCGTTTGATTGGGCATAGTTTAACGACTTGCCTTGAATAAGTTGCTCAATAGCGTATTGAACATTTATGGTCTCTTTTGCTTGGGTACTCATAATGTCCTCTATTAGTTGGTGCGCGTTAAGTACGCAACACTTTGTTGAAGTAGCATTGCACCATTTGGCGTAAGTATTGACTCAGGATGAAATTGATAACCTAACGCTTTATCGTCGTGGTGATATATGGCCATAGGAATATCGTCAAATTGTGCAATTACCTCAATATTTTCAGGCACCTTGGTTGCCATTAATGAATGGTAACGGGCTACGGGCATGGTGTTGCCCATTCCTTCAAACACCGGGTGCGGGTTTAAATTAATGATTGATGACTTACCATGTACGGTTTCGCCAGCGTGGCCGATTACTCCGCCATAACTTTGTGTAAGTGCTTGTTGCCCCAGGCAAATGCCCAGCATAGGGAAGTGGCCTTTAGCCAGTTCGATTAATTCCATTAAGCAACCTGCATCACTGGGGGCACCAGGTCCTGGCGAAAGCACTAATAATACTTGCCCAGGCTCTTGGCGCATTTTATTAAAAATAACCTCTGCGCTTATGTTATTTCTGTATACCACAAGCTCACAGCCCAGCATGGTTAGTTCATCAACAAGGTTGTAGCTAAACGAATCAAAGTTATCTAAAAAGTATATTTTCATTGGGTTTGCTGTGCTCATTTTATACCGCCTCATAAGTCGATTTTATGGCGGTGATCACCGCTTGGGCTTTAGCGCGGGTTTCGTTAGCTTCGGCTTGTGGATCAGAATCGTAAACGACACCTGCACCTGCTTGCACATACGCGGTATTATTTTTAACAAATGCTGAGCGAATAACAATGCAGCTATCCATTGCACCATCGCCTGTTAAATAGCCTACTGCGCCACCGTAGCTGCCACGGCGTTTGCCTTCGGTTTGGCGTACAAGTTCGGCAGCACGTACTTTAGGAGCGCCTACTAGCGTGCCCATGTTCATACACGCTTGGTAAGCGTGCAGTGCATCAAGCTCAGGCTTTAATGTGCCCACCACGCGAGAAACCAAGTGCATTACTTGCGAGTAGCGGTCTACTTTTAATAGCTCTTTTGCATGGCGCGTGCCGGCTACACTAATGCGTGCCACATCGTTACGAGCTAAATCAACCAGCATTAAATGCTCGGCACGCTCTTTTTGATCGTTTCTTAATTCAAGCTCTATACGGCTGTCTAAATCTGGGTTGATTGCGCCATTGGCAAATTTTCCACGTGGGCGAGTACCGGCAATAGGGTAAACTTCAACTTGTTTGCTTTGTACTTCGTATTTAAGCGCAGACTCAGGTGAGGCGCCAAATAAAGCAAATTCTTCATCGCGCATATAAAACATATAAGGGCTTGGGTTTTGCTTTTTAAGCTGGCTATATGCGTGCAACGAATCAGGGCAGGGTAGTGAAAACGTACGCGAAGGCACAACCTGAAAAATATCACCATCAACGATGTTCTTTTTAAGCTTAACCACTTGCTCGCAGTAAGTTTCATCGCTTATATCAACACTTACATCGCAGGTGCCTGTTTGCATAGGCGCACTAAACTCTTCTGCTTTATCGCATAAGGCATTTAATCGTTCTAGCTCTTTACCTACTTCAAAACAATTAGCGTGTACGTCTGGGCCATTAAACACATTACCAATAAGCTCGGTGGTTTGTTTTTGATGGTCGATAACCACTAAGGTTTCGGCTAAGTAAAATACGTAGTCTGGGCAGGTGTTTTCGCCATCGGGTACGTCGCTTAGCTGCTCAAAATTAGCCACCATGTCGTAGGCAAATACACCACCTAAAAATACCGAAAACGGGTTTTCGGTGGTGCTTTTGATACTGTTTATACAGGTGCGTAGTGCGCTAAATGCATTATCGGCAACCAGTTTACTTGCCTCGTCAATGTCATTAGAGCCGCCTTTATAAACAAGAGTTAGGCTTGTGTCGGTTAAGGTTGCATCGCAGCTTTGTACATTGGCTCTTAAATATGGCAGTAACTGTTTACCGTTATTAGATTGAGCACTTACCGTGACGGTTTTACCTTGGCAAACAATGCGCAGCGCGCAGTCAACTAAAATTAAGCTTTTAACACTGTCTTTAGAATCAATTTCGGCTGATTCAAGCAGTAGCGAATTAGGCTTATCAAGTTCTGCATAAAGTGCAAGTGGGCTACTAATGTAGTCGCGCACTTGCGTTATGCTAGTAACTTCGCCTGGTGTGGTAGTTATATGACTAAAAATCAAACCTCATTCCCTCAAAAAATAAAACCCCGCAATGCTTTTGCAATGCGGGGTTTGAATAACGATATCTAAATTACAAACAGATCATTACCGTCCCGCTATATCAGGCGCCACCACCAACGATGTGTAAGAGTAAGACCGTTATTCATGTTTTTTTGCCTCAAAATAAAAAATTAAATACGTAAAATTTAGTTATAAAAAAACCCGCATAGTTGCGGGTTTTGAATATTTGCTAGACACGACAATTCATCACCCAAAAATTATGAGTGCCACCACCAAATAGTGTGTTGAATTGAATTCATCATTTTTATTAATTCTTAATGTGTCTTAAAGTGGCTACAGTAAAACGTATTTAGCGCTTTTGTGTCAAGTGTTTATTTAAAACAATTTAGTCAAAAAAGTTGTTATACTTATATAAACATCTATTACCCTTAAATTTAAGCAGTTTTCTTTTGATAAAATACGATTTACACAGCCATACAACGCATTCAGACGGACATTTAACAGTTGAGCAATTATTAAACCGCGCCGTAGAAAAAAACATTGATGTGTTTGCGATAACCGATCACGACACTGTGGCTGCTATTACGCCGGCAAAAGCGTTTATCGAAACAGAAAACCTACCGCTTAAGCTTATATCTGGCGTAGAAATTTCTACCAAGTGGGAAAGCTTTGAAATACATATTGTTGGGCTAAATATTGATATAAACAACAATGCCCTTACATCATTGTTATCGGCGCAGCAGCAAAAGCGTGATGAACGCGCCATTGAAATTGGCAAAAGGCTGGCAAAAAACGGTTTTGATGGCATTTACGAACAAGCCAAGGCGCTGGCAGAAAACGCTCAAATAACACGTGCTCATTTTGCGCGTGCATTGATTGAAAGAGGCGTAGCTAAAAATTTTCCTGGGGTATTTAAAAAATACTTAGGGCGCAGCAAAACAGGTTATGTTCCAAGCAATTGGTGTGATATGCAAACAGCTATTAGCGCCATTCATGCTGCGGGCGGGGTTGCAGTACTTGCACACCCAGGGCGTTATCAAATGTCTAATAAATGGTTACGTAAGTTACTTGTGCAATACAAAAGTGACGGGGGCGATGCCATGGAAGTTGCGCAGCCGCAACAAGCGCCTACTGAACGCCAATTTTTAGGGCAATTGAGCCAAGAGTACGGTTTACTGTGCTCGCAAGGTTCTGACTTTCATTTTCCAACTAGTTATTTAGAGCTAGGTAAAAACTTATACTTACCCAAAGACTGCCAAGGGGTTTGGCAAGTGTGGGAAGGGCAAGAAGGAGCATTATCATGAGTCAATTAATTCATATTCACCCAGCAAACCCACAGCCACGACTTATTAGCCAAGCGGTTGATATTATTAAACAGGGCGGGGTAGTTGTATACCCAACAGATTCGGGCTACGCGATAGGGTGTAACCTCGGTAATAAGCAAGCAAAAGAGCGCATTGAGCGTATTCGTGGAATAGAAAAACACCATAACTTTACGCTGGTATGCCGTGATTTATCTGAGCTGGCAACTTATGCCCGTGTAGATAACCAAATGTTTAGGCTTATTAAAAATAATACGCCAGGGCCATACACCTTTATTTTTAAAGGCACAAAAGAGGTGCCAAAGCGGTTATTAAACGATAAGAAAAAAACCATTGGTATGCGCGTTATAGAGCATCCAATTGCATGTGCATTACTTGCAGAGCTTGGGGAGCCGTTAATGTCGTGTTCGTTAATTTTACCTGGAGAAGAGTTTACAGAATCAGATCCAGATGAAATTTTAACGCGTTTAGATAAACACGTAGATTTAATTATTGACGGCGGACACCTTGCAGAGCAAGCAACCACGGTTATTGATCTTTCAGAAGATGATATTCACATTTTGCGTGTAGGGTGTGGCGATACCAGCCCGTTTGAGTAACCTTGGTGAGTGATACAACACAGAGCGAAAAAAAGACTCAAAGTGAGCCAGTGCAGCAAAAGCTGCCACTGGCTTTTTTGCATGGCAAAGCCGTTGTAGATAAACCTGAAGATTTATACATTCCGCCCGATGCACTTGAAATTGTTTTGGAAACCTTTGAAGGCCCGCTTGATTTACTGCTGTATTTAATAAAAAAGCACAAGTTAGATGTGCTCGAACTCTCTATTTTTAGCATTACTGAGCAATATGTCAGTTATGTAGAAATGATGAGTGAGTTTCAGTTAGAACTTGCCGGTGAGTACTTAGTAATGGCAGCGTTATTGGCACAAATAAAATCGCGTCTGTTATTGCCTGTGCACGAAGAGCTCGAAGAAGAGGAAGACCCCCGCGCAGAACTGATCAAGCGTTTACAAGAATACGAGCAGTTTAAAAAAGCAGCCGAAAATATAGATGCCATCCCCCGTGTAGGCCGTGATATTTTTGTTGCACATGCAACAATGCCGGTTATTGAAAATACCGCTCAAAACCTGCCAGAGCTTGAGTTAAAAGATTTAATGTTAGCACTGAGCGACGTGATGGCGCGCGCCAAAACATTTGAGCATCACCAAGTGACAGCAGAAACCCTCTCTACCCGTGAGCGGATGAGCAAAATTTTAGCCCAGCTGAGTAACGCAAAAAAAGCGCTGCCGTTTAACGATTTATTCACCCTTAGTGAAGGGCGAAGCGGTGTAGTGGTTAGCTTTATTGCTATGCTTGAGCTTATAAAAGAAGGCTTAATTAGCTGTTTGCAAGTCTCACCTGATAGCCTAATTTACATAAACCTTACTGACACACCAAATAGCTAATTAGTAAAACTGTAGCTCAAGTTGTATGTGCGTATATGCACAGATGCTGTTTGTATACGCTATTTTAGTTTTTCTTCACCCTCTATATTCTTAAATTATTGAATTTAGAGGAACCCACATGTTTAAAAATACGCCCACATCTTATGGCCTTATTGCCATTACTTTACACTGGTTGATGGCTTTTACCGTGTTTGGTTTATTTGGCTTGGGCTTATACATGGTTGAGCTAACCTATTACGACAGCTGGTATAAAGGCTCACTGGATTTACATAAAAGTATAGGTATAACGCTCGCCGCAGTGCTTATTTTTAGAATTTTGTGGTGCGTATTCAGCCCCAAACCTCGCCCCCTTAGTCAAAATAAAACAGTAAACCACATTGCACATACCGCGCATATTGTTATGTACCTAATTTTAGCAGTCATTGTAGTGGCGGG
>NZ_AUTO01000138.1:0-6884 GCF_000498055.1 Pseudoalteromonas sp. TB51 | reverse complement strand
TGCGTGTACATTAATTGGCTTGGCTGTTTTGCATGCACTGGGGGCATTAAAGCACCACTTTATTGATAAAGATAAAACCTTAACGAGAATGATCAAACCAAAGGAATACTAACATGAAAAAACGACTAGTAAGTGCAGCTCTATCGGGTGTAATGATGTTATCGGCTACTGCAAATGCAGCAGATTATGTAATTGATACGCAAGGGGCGCATGCATTTGTTACCTTTAAAATTAAGCATTTAGGCTACAGCTGGCTGCACGGGCGATTTAACCGTTTTGATGGCAGCTTCAGTTACGACGCTAAAGCGCAAACAGGGTCTAATATTTTAGTAAATATAGATACTGCAAGTTTAGACTCTAACCATGCTGAGCGTGATAAACACTTACGCGGTAAAGACTTTTTAAATGTGGATAAATACCCAACAGCAACATTTAAAAGCACCAATGTGAAATTTACCGATGATGATACAGCCACAGTAACGGGCGACTTTACTTTACATGGCGTAACTAAACGCATTACGTTTGAAATGGATAAAGTAGGTGAAGGGCAAGACCCTTGGGGTGGCTACCGTGCTGGTTTTGAGGGCGAAACCAGTTTAAAACTCACCGATTACGGTATTGATTATAATTTAGGCCCGGCGTCTACCCATGTTGATATTGGGCTGTCTATTGAAGGTGTGCGTAAATAATAAAGCGTAGATTAAATTAAAACGCCACTTTAGTTAGTGGCGTTTTTGTTTTTTGTAGCGTGAATTCTTGATTCTAATAAGGGTTTTAAATGTGGGGGCAACCAGCGTAACATTACTTGGTGGTATTGCTCGGTTTGCTTAATTTTTTTTAATTGCTCATCTAATAGCTGAATATTTTTAGCACCTTGTTCATTTTTAGTGCAGCCAATATAGCCATAACTTAACGGTGGCGCTTCAACAATCGCTCGCTGAGTTAGGTTTTCTTCAAAGTACATAGATTTAGCTAAGTAATGGTGCTCACTTGGGTAACCTAATAAAATATCTAAGCGCTTTAAATTAAGCATATAGGTAAGGCTGGCTAAACTATTTCGCGTTGGGCGAATAACAATATCAACATCGGGGGTGTTATTTATTACACTGTCGAGTTGCTCGCCGTATGAGCGGTTCATAGATACACCTAATGTGAGCTTTTTTTCTGCTAGTAAATCCTGCAACGACACTGGCTCTGAGTTAGGCACTTCTAGTGAATGCGCCAAACCTTTATGCATAGCAATGGAAGGTGAAAGGCCCGTGGTTGAGCTTTGCTCGCTAAAGTGAATAAACTTTTCTCTAAATGCATTTTTATAAAGTGATAGGGCGCAATGTGTGGCTGATTTATTGGCTAGTTCTTGCGTTACTTTGCCAGAGGGGATAACAAGGCGATTAAACGTGATGTGCTCAAGTTGTTGCTCGAGTAAGGTTATAACGCTTTCATCACGCCCCTGGTGTTGGTATTTTCCATTTAAAATGTAATAGGGCGCAAAGTCGTGCGTTAGCCAGTTAATCGTGTGGGCGTAACTGACTGAAGAAATGCTTAAATATAAGGTGATACACAAAAATGCACGGAGCATTACTACAACTACCTAAAACAATGAAAGTATCGCTATTGTAGTCAATTAAGTGCAACAAAGTAAAATGCCAGCTACAAAGCTGGCACATTTTATTAACATTAACTGCTTAATCAGTTAATTGCTCGCCATGATTAGTTGGCTTTTAACCATTTTACAAATTCGCGCGCTTCGCTTGCTTTTTGAAACATTGCGTTTTTCAAACCTTGCGTATCACTAAAAATAACACGTTGTTTGTTTACAGAAATTGATTGCACCGGATGGGCAATTTGGATCATAGATCCATTGTATTTATAAGACATAATAAAACTCACTTTATTCTTGTTATTTACTCTGCGCTATTTTTTTATAGCCAAATGCAGTTAATAAATTAACGATGTTGTGTTTAGCTTCATTACAGTGTTGACGATCTTTATGACACTTTTGCGATGATATTAAAAAAATCATCAAGGTATTAATAGGGGTTCTCGCCGTACAATAACTTAGCTTTAAAATATACGTTTTGCGGGGCTTACTGGATCAGGGTAAAAAGGTTAACCGCGGTGGTTTTTTAAGACCAGAGAGGAAAGGTAACCTAAATAAAAAATGTGTGCAAGCTATTTATTTGAAAATTATTTATACTTAATTTTATCAACTGCTTAAACGCATGGATTCTAACCTTAAAAGGGTAAGTATGAATTACATAATAGTCAGCGATATTTATGGTTTAACAGCACCTTTAGTGAGGTTGTTAGATATTATGCAAGCCAATACAGAAGTTATAGACCCCTATAAAGGAGAACTGCAACCCATTGATAGTGAAAAGTATTATTATAATAAATTTATAAATGACTGTGGCCATGACAATTACGTAGCTAAGCTCTTAAATGTGTTTAATAACCTTACAGAGCCAACAGCCTGTATAGGGTTTAGTGCAGGCGCAAGTGCCGCGTGGCGCGCACAGTTATTAACAGGCAATCCACACCTAAAAAAGCTGATTGGCTTTTATCCTTCACAAATTAGAAATCATTTAGATATTGCGGCAAAAGTACCTTGTACGTTTATTTTTCCACATACCGAAATGCATTTTAATGTAGATGAAGTGATAAGTACTTTAGCCAGTAAAAGCCAAGTTACGTGTAACAAAACACCGTTTTTACATGGTTTTATGAATGCTTACTCAACTAATTACAATGTAAAAGCATATGATGAGTATTGCGCACTTATTAAAAGCACTTAAAGTGTATTTAACTGCGTTTTAGTAATAACAGGAAAGTCGGTACGCGTATTATATTGCGCGTACAAGGTAGTAAAAATACTACTGCGTGATAGCTTATCTAACTCTTTTATGAGCGTTTTAGCACTTGTGCGCGCAGCTCTGCAGCATAGTTGGTATTGTTTTATTATAGCGGCAACGCTTTTACCTTGTTTGTGAAGGGCTAAATCGGCTTCTACAAAAAATGCTGCCCCTGTCCAATAAACCCGCTGTTGTGCACGTTGCTGCCACATATCACTTGAAAGTTGATTAAGTGGCTGTTGATTTGTTTTAGTTTGTAAGCGTGCTCGCTCAAACCCTGCGTTTAGGCGCTGAACAAATTGCGCTTGGCTAATGACACCGCTGTTGCGCATTATTACGTTTTGCATGTAACTGGCAAACCCCTCGCTTAACCAAAAGCCAGAGTAAGGCAGTAGTGGTAAATATAAATGTGAAAGCTCATGGTAAAGCGTCCAATCTTTTGTAAATGCATTTAAACTTGCGTAGCGGTCAATATGCAGCTCTAATCCATCGGGATTATTTCGTTTTACGCTAGCCCATGGCACGGGTTCAAAAGCAAAATATTGTGGCTTTAAATAAATAGGGAGGGTGCTTTGTTGTAATGGGCCTAAGGTATTTTGTGTTTTTTTAAGGCTTTGATTTACCCAAGTAGCTACCGTTTTTTCACCCTTAGTCGTCAGTGCGTCTAAATTATGAATAACCACATCAACAGCAGAGGCTTTTAAAGAGCACATTAATAGCAATAACAGCCAAAATAATTTCATTTATACCTCCTAAATACGCGCTTAATACTAGACCCACTATTTACGTAATTAAGCACATGTTATTCGTTATTTTTTTAACTAATATCAATTATAAAAAGCAAATTGCATACATGCTCAATCAAGCATGATTTAATCAGGTAACACTATTTTTAGTATAGGTATTAACCATGGCTTATCAGCATATTAAAATCCCTGAGCACGGACAAAATATTACTATTGATGCTAAAGGCCAATGGCATGTGCCTGTAAATCCTATTATTGCTTATATTAATGGTGACGGGGTTGGGCAAGAGGTCACACCGGCCATGCAGCATGTGGTGAATAATGCCATTACACACTGTTATGCAAAGGAGCGAAAAATTCACTGGATGCAAGTATATAACGGCGAGCAAGCAGCAAAGTTATATGATGGCGATTGGTTCCCAGAGGAGACGATTAACGCAGTACGTGCGTGTAAAATAGCAATTAAAGGGCCCCTAACTACACCACTTGGCGGCGGTTTTCGCTCATTAAATGTTGCGCTAAGGCACGAAATGGATTTATTTGTAAATATGCGCACTGTTAAAGGGCTAAGTGCGTTGCCATCGCCGTTAAAAAATCCATTTTTAACTAACATAACAGTGCTGCGTGATAGCAGCGAAGATGTATATTCAGGAATAGAGTGGCAAGCTGGCAGCGTAGAGAGCGAGAAAATGCTCGACTTTTTATGTGAAGAAATGGGAGTAACGCGCCTAAGGTTTTCTCAAGAGTGTGGCATAGGTATAAAAAATATATCTAAAGAAGGCTCCGAGCGCCTAGTACGCTATGCAATTAATTATGCCCTTAAAAATAACAGCGAATCGTTAACGCTTGTGCATAAAGGAAATGTACTTAAATTTACCGATGGTGCCTTTAAACGTTGGGGGTTTGCCTTAGCCCAAAATGAGTTTAACGCTACCCCACACGAAAATGGGCGCTGGCTTGAAATAGCACGCGCTAATAAATCGCCTTTAATTATTAAAGAAGTGATAGCCGATAACATGCTGCAACAATGTTTAATGAACCCAGTGCAATTTGATGTGGTGGCAACCACAAACCAAAATGGCGATTTTTTAGCAGATATGCTCAGCGCACAAGTTGGGGGAGTAGGCATTATGCCGGCTGCTAATTTAAATAACGATGTGGCATTTTTTGAGCCAACCCATGGCACGTTTGAGAGAATAGCAGGGCAAAACAAAGCAAATCCAAGCAGCAGTATTTTAAGTGCCGTTTTAATGCTTAAGTTTATGGGTTGGGATGAGGCGGCAACACTGATTGAACAAGCGCTCGAACAAGCACTCAAAAGCGGTAATGTAACCTTTGATTTAGCGAAAAATATTAATAGCTCGACAACCCTAAGCTGCAGTGACTTTGCACAAAAGGTTATCGAGTATTTTTAAGCAACTCCATTATTAGGCCGCTGTGGCTGTTTTTGCCTTGTGTACACATGGGCGATTAGTAAGCTGTGCAGCGCGGTGGTAAATATCGTGTGCATTAGGTTCATCGCACTGAGTACCACTAAGCGTATCCATTAATGCAACTACAATAATAGCCGGTACTTGGCAGCAGTATTCATCAAGTACTGCCTCGGTTGTTTGTGCATCTACATGGCAAAGCGGGTGGTTTTTACGCTGGTACGCATGCAGTAGTGTATCTACTTCTAAAATGTCATCGGGTTGGTGCTTTGTTTTACGGCACTTACAACCAAACTCATCAACCAAGGTAGCAAGTGCTTGGTATGTCTCAGCGGTATTGGTTTTAGTGCATAACTGCTGGGTAATAAACTGATGTAAATTAGCATCAATAAATAACCCGTCTTGTTGTGTGAAGCTTGATGTTGTCATAATCATTACTCTTAGTTTGTTGGCTTAACTTCACTTTAGCGCTAAGTGTATTATTAATGAAATTGTTGTTTTCAATAACTGACATTGATTTTATCAATAGTAAATAACAGCTAACCAAAAACCACTTAGCATGCTTATTTAAAGTGGTGCAAAAACCTATAAAAATGCACAAAACTGGGACACACTAAATAATAATTAAAAGCATAATTTAATTAGATTTTTGATTTTAAAGGTTTTTTATTTTTGTGGTGGGTTGGCATCAAGGTTGCTAAATATAAAGGGTAGGGTTCACTCCTATTTCTACGATTTCAAAAGCGCCATGGTATTTTCCCAAAGTTGAATACCATGGCGCTTTTTTATTTTTAAAAGAGCAATGCGCATATAATAGTTGTGATAAAAACGACAAAATAAAGTTTATGATGCCAGTTTTTCTTATAATTTTTACGATACTGTTTGATCATAATATCAACATCTTCTTTAGAAAAAACATGTTCACACCGATAGCACACGTGCATTCCTTTTTTAATAAAAGCGCCACATTTTATACATCTATAAATATAGCTAAGGCGGCTTTCGCATAGGTAAGGATATTCTTTTTTATTTTTCATAATTGTTATTTTTGAGCGCTTTTTTTTGTTTTACTATCGTTTCTATACCGTGCGCGACGGTTATACACCCTAAGCCTATTGCACCAAAAATAATAAAATAGAATTTTTTTTGACTCGATTCGATAGAAGCAATTACCCGTTCCCCTCCTTTATTATGTATAACGCTATCATTATAAGTAAAGTAGCTCCATAGAATGAAAAACAAGCCTAGTAAAATAGTTACGTATGCTTTGGTTTCTTTCTTTGAGTTTGCTCTGTTATTTCTAATTGCTTTATAACCTTAGGATCCACTCTCTTTGGGTTGTTTAGCTCTTCTATTAGATGTTTGTATCTTTGCGGGTATTTGTTTGCATCAATAGTTTCAAGTGCTTCATGTAATTCTTTAAGTGAATAATTAGAGTAATCAATGTTGATAGTGATTTTCCTTAAATCTTTTTTAATACATTTTGAGCTGTAATCAGAATTTTAAATTAAAGAAAATTACTAACTACCTATCAGCAATTGTTTTAGCAAACTCAAGTAACTCACGGCGTAACCACTGGTGTGCGGGAGCATGGTGAAGTAGTGGGCTCCATATCATTTTTACCTCAATAGGGACTATTTGAAACGGCACTGGGCTAATGACTAAATCGGTATGCGTGGTTAATAATTTAGCCTGCCTGCGCGGTAAGGTGGCAATAAGTTGCTCTGATTGGCATAGCAAACTTGCAATCATGTAGTGGCGTGTAAACACCCGTATTTTACGCGTTTGTTCTAGCTGCCAAAGTGCTTCATCTACCCAGCCTAGTTTTTGCTTTCCTGACTTATTGGTAACGGCGG
>NZ_AUTO01000137.1:0-11327 GCF_000498055.1 Pseudoalteromonas sp. TB51 | reverse complement strand
CGTTGGTATGACTCCCACTGTCAAGTTAAACGCACTGATCCCTGCCTAACTTTTTAAGCCATAATTACTTTAGCTCGAATTAGAGCGAGTTAATACATAGGATGAAGCAAGTAATGTCGTCGGTTATCTTGCTGATATTCGTTGGTTATTACTATTTCTAGTAACAGAGCAGACCTTACTTATTTCGTCGTGGCACCTGTCTTCAGTCTATGTTCGTGGTTCAATGCAGCGTTAGCTGCACTGCCATCCTAACGCCGTCGGTGGTTGTGCCACACCCGATGCTTGATCCCATGCATTAACTCTAATACGTTTATCATGCGGGTACTCTTGCCAATCTAAGTTTTGTATTCACTGGCGTAAGCACCACTTCTTTTGCAATAGCCCATATGTACGCAATCATTTCTCGGGCAATGGCGGTAACAACCAGATTGTAGTGTTTCCCTTTGGCTATCATTTTTTTATAGCGTTTGCAGAGCCTAATCTGTGCTTTCCACGCAATATCAATAATGTCCTTTGGTAAGCCTTCTTGTCGTTTTTGCATATCTGTTGATATATTTGCCGCATACCGATAAGTGTGTGCACCTTCCACAAGAAGGCGTCTTGCTCGGCCATTTCCGCATTTTGTGATGGCGCCAATATGGCGTTTGCCACCACTCGAGTGTTCACTGGGTACAAGACCGAGATAACTCATTAATTTACGGGGATGGTCGAAACGCGATAAATCGCCAAGCTCAGCAACAACGCCAGTGGCGACCAACAAACGGACACCACGCATAGCTTGTATTGCTTTGACAACAGGATAATAACGCCACTGGTGAACGTGGTGTGTTAGTTCATTGTCTAGCCGTTCAAGTCGGCTTATTCGTTCGGTAATTGTGTGTAAAAATTCTTGTAAGACGATGTGCTGAGCGGGGTGTGGCAGCACAATCTCAGTGAGCCAACGTAAATGTTTTTGTGACCAATTCGCAGTGCCTTTATAATTGATATTATTGCGAAGCAACAGCGCCTTTAATTGATATTTGGCATCTTTTAAGTCCTTCATTGCCACTTCGCGTGCACGAGATAAATCGCGTACAGCTTCATCTTCAGGCTCGGGAACATAGATAGGTGTTAAATCTTCAGACTTAAGTAATTTAGCAAGCTTAAGAGCATCACGTTTATCGGTTTTAATCTTCTCACCAGGTTTTTTAGGAATAAGAGAGGGCGCCACCACGTAACAGCAATGGCCGAGGCTGGTAATTAACCTGTAAATCCAATAACCACATGGGCCTGCTTCATAAACAAAATGAAGTGTTGCGCCAGAGTATTTCGATTCGAACTGACGAACAAGCTTTTGAACGGCCACTTTGGAAGACGAAACTCGGCCAAGATGAACAGGTTGCGCACCTCTATGTTCTTCAATATAGGCGACTTCATTGAATTCTTTATGTGTATCAAGACCGATAAAAAGTATGCTATGTTTATTCATGTTAGCCTCTGCTGTTTAGTTAATTGACAAACTAATTATGGCTCTGGCTTTGAATTAAGCTAACCCACGAAAAGCGGAGGCTAACACCGTGTGGGAGTCATTATGTCTAACTCGTTCCACGATTTATCTAACGAATCGTTAGTACCGGCTGAGTACATATCTACTTTAAAGTAGTTGTAACGCACGCCAGGGGTTACAAATAACTGATCGGTTACAGCGATTTCGTCTTCAATATAAATAGCGTGAGAGTCGGCAGTGTCTTTATTGGTTTGTACGTGGTTTTCTATACGTTTTGAAACTTGCTCATACCCTTCGCCGCCGTAGCGTAATGTATGGTTAAATCCAGCAAGTGCAATTTTAGATGTTGCAAGGGCAGTGTAGCCCGTATGCTCAGAGTTACCCTCAGTTCCTAGTGCAATATAGCTTAGTTCGTTGCGATAAACGCTAGCGCGTAGGGTAATGGCATCGCCTTTATCTAGCTCGTAGGCAAGTGAAGTGCTGGTACGTGTGTAGTCAATATCTTCTGTTTGCGCGTCTGAATCTTCAGCAAAGCCTGCACCAAAGTTGGTTTTTACGTAGTAATCGCCTTCATCGTTATATCTGTCGTATGAGAACACAAAACGGTTACTCTCATTTACATCCCAGCCGAGCTTGAAGATGCCATCTACCGTGCGGCCTTCGTTACCTGTAACTTCTTTACCATTGCCGTTTTCAAAGTTATTTCTATCGGTGTAGGTGTAGTAGGCAAGGGCGTCTATGTTGTCGGTTAGCTGACCATATACCGCAGCAGAGCCACCTGCGTAATCATTAGTACCTAAGTTTGTGTATAAGCGCGCGCCAAAATCTTCACCTGGCTCTAATAAATCTTTAGCATCTTTGGTTTCAAAGGCTACACCACCAGAAAGGCCGCCAGTTAGCACCGAGTTAGTCCCTACTTTTATATCTACTGCTTTTAAAATATCAGCATTAATAAGTAAGTTTCCTGAGTGGTGGAACATATTATTGTTTTGGCTAATACCATCAACAGTAATGTTGAGGTCTAAATCGTCAACACCACGAATATTAATACCTTGTACAATAGAGTGCGAGCCACCTACGTCAATACCAGCTTGGTCACGGAGTAAATCACTTAAATGGTTGGCTTGTTTTCTTTCAATATCGTCTTGTAGTAGCGAGTCATTAGTAATTGTTGTGCCCCATACTTCAATGGTTTCTGAGGTATCGGGAGCTTGTTCCGCTAAGCTTATGAATGACATACCAGTACACAAAGTACCAATAACAACGTTAAGCGCGTGCTTATTAAATGGGAGCGTGTTTTTCATGGTGAGTATGTTTATCTAATTTTAATATTATTAAGAATGATTCGTATTAAATCGTTCGCCGCCTTAAATGGCAATTTAAAATACATACCCTACATGAATAACAGTTATTTAAACTTCAAATACTTTATTTTTTACAAGCTCTCTAAACCATTGACATACAGGATCATTATGGTGGCGTTGATGCCAGTATAAAGCCACTTGTGCATACTCTGAGCTAAGCTCTGGGGGCGGGGTTCTGGCAACTACGTCATGCTGTTGGCACACATCTTCAGCAAAATGATTGGGCACATAAAATATTAAATCAGTGTTTTCAGCAATGCTGCCAATACTGTAAAAGTTTTTTAAGCGTATTGGCGTCGCTATATTATCAATACCTAGCGCGGCAAAGTTTTGTGCAATAGTTAATGCTTTTTCACCCTGAATTGATATTTGCCCAAAATTACAATCACGCAATAAATCAACGCTTAATTCTTGTTTAGCCAGCCTGTGGGAGCGANGATATAACTTACCCTCTGAATTAGCGGGCTTGTGGCCAGTAATCACAAAGTGCGTATCGCCTTTAAGCAAATCAGAAAACTGCGGCTTAGGCAGGGTGTCTATTTCAAGGGTGATATCAGGCGCTTGCTCGCGAACATCTTTAATTATTGTTTTTATAAATAAATGCATTTGCGGCGGTAGGCCAAACAGTTTAATGGTGGCTGTGCTGGTTTTAGGGTCGAAGGTTTGCTTATTAACCAGTGTTTCTACCATATTTAAAATAGAATTTAGGTCTTGCTGAATTGATTGCGCTTTTGGTGTTAGCTCATACCCTCCGGCCATTCTTATTAATAATTGATCGTCAAACAAGGAGCGTAATTTACTTAACGAGCGGCTTATAGAAGGTTGGCTCATGCCTAAAGTTAAGGCGGTATTGCTAATATGTTTTTCGTTTAAAAGCTGCTTTAAAATAATAAGAAGGTTTAGATCGAGCTGATTTAAATTCATAGTTAGGTTTGCAAGTTATCAGTATTTCAAGCCATTATCCTAGCACTTAATTAGTTAGGTAGGTAAAGATGTTTATTTTTCAGGTGCTGAAATAGGCTTAATTGTTTTAATATGATCTAAAAAATTTTAATTGCCTTATAAACACGGTTGTCGCTAACGCAAAGCGTTGGAGTTATAGGCTTGATGGTAAGAATACCATTGTAAAAGTATCAGGTAGTTTAGAGGTTAACGACTCGCAAAGTTTAAAAGCGTTTGCTTTAGCAAGCCAAGGTGTAGCGCAATTACCTAATTTTTACGTTAACCAAGCACTTAAAAGCGGTGAGCTGGTAGAGGTGCTAAGTGAATACGCGCCAAGCCCGCTGCCTATTAATTTACTTTATCCGTCTCAACGTTTGTTAAGCCCAACTGTTAAAGCTTTAGTCGATTATTTAGTAAACCACTTATCTCAATATAAAAGTAATTGGTAAGCTAGTTTCTAAACCAGTTGGTGGTAAATTTAATAAAATGGCTAATACGTGCTGATTCGTTAATTAGCTGAGGGTGAATTAAATACACATCAGATTGCGGATACTGTAACTGCGTTAATAGCGGCTTTAAAGTGTGCGCGTTAATTTCTAAATCTACTAAATACTCCGGGGTGTATATAATTCCTTGACCTTGCAGCGCAAGGTTTTTAAGCATGTGGTTATCGTTAATGCTTAGTTTTCCTTCAAGCTCAATGGCCCTATCGGAAAAATGCCACAGGCTAAATTGCGTGCTGGTTAAACAGCTATGCTTTAATAAATCTTCAACGTCGCTTGGCTCACCATTTTTAGCAATATAACTAGGCGAGGCACAGCACACCTGTTTATAACTAAATAGCTTTTTGGCAATCATGTTTTGGGGCGGATTAAGGGTTGATCTAAATGCAATATCGTAATTGCTTTGAATCAAATTGTGAGGGGTGTAGCTGCAGTCTATATTAAATTTAACATCAGGGTACTCTTGGTTAAATTGCTCGCAAATAGTTAGCAGGTATCTATTGGTAAATTGGCTCGGCGCGGTAATTCTAATGTTGCCGGCAATAGCCTCGTGTTCATGGGCTAAGGTTCGTTCAAGCTCTAATAATGTGTTTTTAATATTTCCCATACAACTAAGCACATGCTTTCCCTGCGGGGTGAGCTTTACACTGCGGGTTGTGCGAATAAGTAGGGCTCTTTGGTATTCTTTTTCGAGCGCTTTTATTTGCTCAGACAAATACCCTCGGGAGATCCCAAGCGCTAAAGCTGCCTTTGAAAAGCTTAAGTGTTTGGCTACTTCGTTAAACAAAAATAACCGTTCAAATTTTTTATGTTCTCTCAGCATTTAAATGAGCACTGTGTTTTTATTGTTTGTTATAGCAAATAATGAGTTTTATTTTTAGTATTTAGTTGAATAATTTAATCGGTAAACTACAAGTCACTCTTTTTTAATACCGATAACTCATGACCAATAAAACTATTTCTCAATTTATACCCAATGCTAGTGAACTTATTTATGGCTGTATGGGCTTGGGTGGTGGCTGGAATAACAACCCAATAACCAAAGCCGATATAAACCAAGCACATACAGTAGTAGAGGCAGCACTTGAAAATAACATTAATTACTTTGACCATGCTGATATTTATACTTTTGGTAAAGCAGAGCAGGTATTTGGTGAAGTTTTAAAAACGCGCACCGACCGTGATAAGTTAATTATTCAATCTAAATGCGGTATTCGCTTTGAAGATGAGCATGGCCCAAAGCGTTATGACCTTTCAGGACAGTGGATAGAGCAAAGTGTAAATAAAAGTTTAGCGCAGCTAAAAACAGACTACTTAGATGTACTTATTCTGCACAGACCCGACCCACTCATGTGCCCTCAGGAAATTGCTAGCACTTATAAAAAACTAAAAAGCCAAGGCAAGGTACGTTTTTTAGGGGTGTCTAATATGCAGCAACATCAAATAAAAGCTATTCAACAAGCCCTGTCAGAGTCACTTATTTTGAATCAAGTAGAAATGAGCTTATTAAAAAATGACTGGGTTGAAGAGGGCATATATGCTGGTAACGCGAAAGGCGCAAATATTAACTTTACGCCGGGCTTAATCGAGTTTTGCCAGCACGAAAATATACAGCTGCAGGCGTGGGGAAGTTTATGCCAAGGGTTGTTTTCGGGTGCTGATATAACCGGCGCTGAAACCCGTATTAAAAACACGTACCAATTAGTACAAAGCTTAGCTGCGCAGTACGAAACAAGTGCAGAAGCCATTGTACTGGCATGGTTAAACAGGCACCCTGCAAACATTCAATCTGTTATAGGGACTACTAACACTGCGCGTATTAAAGCGTGTGCACAAGTAAACAAAATGCAATTAACGGCCGCTCATTGGTATGCACTTTACGAAAGTGTAAAAGGTTGCGAGCTGCCATAGTTTAGTAAAGGAGCACTAAAATGATAAAAAACACACTAACAACATTTTTACTAAGCACTGTAGTGGTATTAACGGCCTGTAAAAGTAATCAGCCACCAGCGGCCGGTAACGCAAACACTGCAAGCACTGATAATTATTTACAGCGCGATGTACGCGACGATATATTTTATTTTGTATTACCTGATCGTTTTAATAATGGCGATCCGCAAAACGATAATGGCAGCAATGAGCATGCTATTTCGGCTGGTGGGTTAAATTTAACAACCACCAGTGGATTTCATGGTGGAGATATAACAGGCATTGAACAAAAGCTCGACTACTTAGAAGCGCTAGGGGTTACAGCAATTTGGATGACGCCTTTATTACGCAACCAAGCGATTCAATCAGATGGTGTTGCGCACCATGGTTATTGGATTGTCGATTTTAGCGAAATAGACCCGCACTTTGGTGGGAATGCTTCTTTAAAAAAGCTAATTGATGCAGCTCATAAAAAAGGCATTAAAGTATTTTTTGACATTATTACTAACCACACAGCCGATATTATTCGTTACGACGAATGCCACATGCCAAACGGTCAATTTAAAGCAGGTTTAACGCATTGTGAGTATAAAGCGCTAAACAACCCTAAGCCGTATAGCCCATTTATTCCTGAGCACTTAAAAAATGTTAAGTACCCACAGTGGCTAAACAATGTCGATTATTATCACAACCAAGGCGACAGCACCTTTAGTGGTGAAAGCTCACTTAATGGCGATTTTAACGGCCTAGACGATTTAAAAACAGAGCATCCGCAGGTGGTGAGCGGCATGGTCGATATTTATCAAAATTTAATAAAAGAGTTTAAGCCCGACGGCTTCAGAATCGATACCGTACGCCATGTAAATCTCGAGTTTTGGCAAACATTTACACCTGCTATTATTGATTACGCTAAAGCGCAAGGGATTCCAAATTTTCATGTGTTTGGTGAGGTGTACGACCCTAACCCTAAAAACCTAAGTGTATTTACTACAGAAGGTAAAATTCCATCGGTGCTTGATTTTGCATTTCAAAAAATAGCGGCCGATGTGTTTTTTAAAGGGCAGAACCCAAGCGCCATTAGCGAGCTATTTGCACAAGACTCACTATACCAAGATGAAGACAGCCAAGCCGATTTACTTATGACCTTTTTAGGGAACCACGACATGGGCAGGCCTGGCTTATTTATAAACCAAACATTTGATCACGAAAGTGATGAGCTTAAATTAAAGCGCAGCCAATTAGCGCATGCATTTATGTTTTTATCTCGCGGTATACCGGTTATTTATTATGGCGATGAACAAGGTTTTACAGGCGATGGCCACGATATTGATGCACGCGAAGATATGTTTGCATCAAATGTTGCAAGCTATAACGACAATAACCTTATAGGCACCACGCAAACAACGGCCGATAATAACTTTAACCAGCAGCACCCATTATTTAAAACTATTGCGCAATTAAGTAAGTTACGAAAAAATCACGAAGGGCTTCGCCGCGGTGAATACAACGACTTATTTTTTGCTAAAAACACTGGCATGTTTGCGTTTTCACGCACAGTAAAAGGTGCAGAGCAGGCGTATATTATTGTGTTTAATAGCGAAAAAACGCCACAAACAATAGAGTTTAATAGCCCGTATAAACACTTTTCGCCTCTTGTAGCTGCCGAGCAACTTGAGCAACAAAATGGCAAGTTAACGGTTACTTTAAAAGGGCTAAGCTATAGTGTGTATATTGCTAAATAATTAAGGGTTTAGGTTAAGTAAAAGCCAGCTGCTAAGCTGGCTTTTTTATGCCTTAAAGGTTATTGCTTTAAATCTATGGTGTATAGCGCAAAACCATTTTCGTCTGTTTTAAGTGGTGAGGTAGGCGCAACTGCAGGGAGTGTTTGTGCAATAGTAGCTACTTCATCAAGCGGTGATGTTCTAAACACAACGTTTAGCTCTGTGCTGGTGGTCACGGTGCTAAAGCGCCAGTTATTATCGGCCGAAGGGTCAATACTGCCTGTGCTACTTTTAGCGGCTTCGCTAATAATATAACTACGCAGCACACCGCGGTTTTCATCTGGGCCTTCAAATGTTTCACGGCTAGTACCGTCAATCGCCGGGAAGTTACCGCCACCCGATGCACGATAGTTATTAGTTACAATTAAAAACTCTGCCTCTAAATCTATCGCTTCACCTTGGTATTGCAAGTTAGTAATGCGCGAATTGTTTTCACTTATTAATACGCCATCGTTGTCGTATCGTTTTGGCTGAGTGACGTCAATTTCAAAGGTAACGCCGTCAATAATGTCAAAGTTAAAAGTGGGAAAAGTGGTATCGAGTAGGTTTTGCTCAGCGCTGCTGTTTACATCAATTTGATTAAACTGACCCGCAGAGCGTTCAAGCCACTCTTTAACATCGCTACCTGTTACTTTTACCATACGAATAGTGTTTGGAAACACATATAAACTAACGGTATCTAGTAAGGTAATATCGCCTGCTTTTACATTGGTGTAATCTTCAATACCATTGCGGCCAGCTCTAAAAGGGGCTGCTGCCGAAAGCACGGGTAAGCCATCAAGCTCAGTGCCTTGAATAAACGCTTTACCCCACGCTATTTGTGCATCTGATACTATTTGAATTGACGGGTCGTCTTGCACCAAAGCAAAAAAGCTATAAATAGGGTTTGAAATTTCAGCAAATGGTTCGCTCACCCAATCAATCGTTGCTTGGTGTTCAAGTTCAATTGCGGCAGCTACATCGGTATCTACAGCAGCTAAATCAATAAAGTCGCCGTTTTCATCTGTACCACTAATGGCGCGGGTTTCTACTTTTGAGCTGGTTACTTCCCAGCCGCCTTCATCGTTTGGCTCAACAATTAAATCAATAACCCCTAAGTTATTGCCAAAAAAGCCAGGCATAACAGCCGGNCCCGCCGATTCATAGCCATCGTACGACGAATCACCCGGAAACAAACGGTGGTTATGACCAAACAATATGGCGTCTACGTCATCTACTTTAGACAGGTAAAGGGCTGTATTTTCAGCGAGGTCTTCTTGGGCGCTGGCTGTTAACCCAGAGTGCGGAATGGCAATAATAATATCGGCGCCTTGTGCTTTCATTTGTGGAATGAACTTTTCAGCAGTAGCAACAATATCTTTTGCAATTACCTTACCTTGTAAGTGCGCGCTATCCCATTGCATAATTTGCGGTGGGGTAAGGCCTAAGTAACCAATTTTAATTGTTTGTTCGTTGCCGTTTATATCAAATACGGTTTTATCTTGAAGGTAGTACGGTGTGTAACGGTTTTCATCGTTGCTGTCGTCATCATCACCATCATCAACGTATACATTGGCATTAATATACGGGAAGTCGGCACCACTTAATGTGGCATCTAAAAACTCTAAGCCAAAATTAAATTCATGGTTTCCTAAGTTAGCAACATCGTAATCAAGCAAGTTCATTGCTTTAAAGGCTACATGGGTTGCGCCATTTAAAATATCGTCTTTACGTACAATCGCTTCGTAATCGCCAAGCGGGCTGTTTTGAATTAAATCACCATTATCAACAAGTACACTGTTTTGCACTTCATTGCGGGCTTCTTTTATAAGGGTAGCGGTATTAACAAACCCTAAGGTTTCTGATGGGGCTTGTGCAAAGTAATCGTAGTTAGATAAATACATGTGTATGTCGGTTGTTTCCATCACGCGCAAAGTAACCGGTGCAGGCTCTGGTGTTTCCACAACGACAGGGTCGTTATTATCGTCATCATCAATGTCGCAGCCACTCAATGCGAGTGCAATAGTCAGTGCCAATGTTGATTTTAAAACGTGCTTTTTAGCGATTCGATTTTTCATAGTCATTCCGTGTAATTTAAAAAGAGTACAGTAAAAAAGATTTATTAAAGTATGATGAATTAAAATGTGAATCCAGATTTACATTTTTAGGTGGTGCATTTATAGTAATGTCTTCTACCCAGATGAGCACACACTATGAGTATATCTATGTACGCATTTAAAAAAATTAAAAAATCTTTATTATTAATTGCTTGCGCTTTAACTAGCTTTACAAGTTATGCAGTTGATGAGCAATTTGTACGTTATCAAGCGGGGCGTTATGCAATTAAAAATATCACGTTAATCGATGGCACCGGCAAACCGGCACAAACTAATCAAACGGTTGTAATAAATAAAAATAAAATTGTGAATATAGGCGCCACAGCAGAAGTAGGCGTCGCTAAAGGTGTGAATATTATTGACGGTAGTGGAAAAACATTAATTCCGGGATTGGTGATGATGCATGAGCACATGTTTTATCCAACTGGCAAGGCTCATTACACCGAAATGCTTTACAGCTTTCCTCGCCTATATTTAGCAGGCGGTGCAACCACAATTCGTACTGCTGGCACCACTGCACCATATGCTGATTTAAAATTAAGAGATGATATAAACGCAGGTAAAAGTTTAGGCCCAGATATAGATGTAACGGCGCCGTATTTAAATGGCCCCGGTTTACCTATTTTAAAAATAAAGTCGCTACGCGATGCAGACGATGCTAAAAAAATGATGGACTACTGGGGCTTAGAGGGGGTTACCTCATATAAAGCGTATATGCATATTAATCAAAATGAGCTTGATGTTGTTATTAAAAAAGCGCACGAGCAAAATAACAAAGTAACGGCTCATTTATGTTCAGTTACATACCGCGAAGCAGCCGCTTTAGGTATTGATAACCTAGAACATGGCTTTTTTGCCGCCACCGACTTTGTTAAAAACAAACAAAAAGATGTATGCCCAAGTAATAAAGACGTACAGCAATCGTTTGTTGAGTTAGATATAAACTCGCCAGAAGTAACGAGCCTAATAAATTACTTAGTGGCTAAAAATGTAGTACTTACCTCTACACTTACTGTATTTGAAACCTTTACTAAAGGTCGCCCTAAAGCCTACCCAAAAGCACTTGATGCATTAATACCGCAAGTGCGCGATCAGTACGAGTCGCGCTTTGAAAAAATAGCAAAGCAGAGCGAATCTAGTTGGCCTTTAGTATTTAAAAAAATGATGCAGCTAGAAAAAATGTTTGTAGCCGCTGGTGGTAAATTAATGGTGGGCACCGACCCAAC
>NZ_AUTO01000136.1:0-9482 GCF_000498055.1 Pseudoalteromonas sp. TB51 | reverse complement strand
CCGCCCGCCAGCACCATCTATTTGTACGCCCATAAGTTGTGGCGCAAATTCTATTACATGGGTTTGCAAGCCAAGCTGCTTTAACGCGTTGGCAGCTTCTAGCCCTAATAAACCGCCGCCAATTACTACGCCCACTTTGCTGGCATGTGCAGATTTTTTTATGGCGTGTAAATCGTTAATGGTCCTGTAAACGAGGCAATGCTCACGGTCTTTTCCTGGAATGGGTGGTACAAATGCAAATGAGCCAGTTGCCAGTATTAGCTTGTCGTACGCAAATGACTCGCCTTTTGCAGTAGTGACTGTTTTTGCATCGCGGTTTATATCAACCACTTTAGAATGAGTATGAAAGCACACTTGCCAATCTTGATAGGTTTTACTGCAGGTAAGTGCTAAATCGTCTTCGGTTTTACCTTTAAAAAAAGACGAAAGCTGTACGCGGTCATAAGCGAGTCGGTCTTCACCGCTAAGTACGGTAATCTCCATATTTTGAGTATCACCTTGTTGTGATACTAGCTGTTGTACAAAATGATGGCCAACCATTCCATTTCCGACAACTACAACACGCTGCTTGCTTAGCATTAAAATCACCTGTTTGATTTAAAATACACTTAACTTTAAATGGGTACTTTAAATGTATAATTTATTATGTGTTGGTTATAGCAATATGCAAGCCAGATATATAAGCATTACATTTCAATAATTTAACTGAGTTAACACAGTAAAAAAGAAGTGAAAGCACCACAAGCTGGCGCTATTGCACCAACTTGTAACGCTTTAAATTAAATAACGAGGGTTTAGGTTAAATACTTAAAATTTAGCGCTTACCCATACCCACAGTTTTTGGGTATCGACTTTGCCTGCAGCGCTATCGCCTGCTGAATAATCGGCATATTTTGCGCCTACGGCATAGGTTTTATTAATAGGCTTTACGTATTGTACGTTTAGCTCTGTGCCTAAATCATCAACGCCATTGGCGCTATCGTTGGCATCAAAGCTGTGATACGCCAGCAGCCATTTACCGCCGTAAGCTTTACCATTTAAACTTACATAAGTGTCATCAAGCCCTTGTGCTGGGGTTGCTAAAAACGTATCGGCCCAGCCATTAAATTTATGCATTGTGGCAAGCGGCGTGGCAAAACCATAATCACCATTATCAGAACCCAGTGACTCAATACCAGCTTTTAATGTAACGGCTTCAATGCCTAAACCGCCTAAATCTATCCCCCCCTCAAATGCATAGTAATCAGCGTCAAAATCACTCATGCTCGTTGATGCAGATTGCGTGGCGTACTGTGCTTTATAGTAAAATTTAATATCGCTTAGCGTTTTATTACCATTAAAAGACACACCATAAGTATCTAAGCTGTCATTATCTATTGCATCGTCACTTAATAAATAGCTGTATAGAACCACCTTACCTAGGCTTGTTTTAAAGCTTGCATTGATAAGATGATCGGATGCATCAATATCTTTGCTATCAGCAAATATACGGTTGCGCTTACTTATGTAGCTATAGTGCAAGTTAATATCATTAAAGGTGTAATTTACTGTTGCAGCATCAAAGGTTTGCCTGTCTTGCCTAAAGCCAACGTGGCCTACAAAGCGCTGCCCATCAAGCGCTATTACTTGCCTACCTACTTTAATTGATAAAGCATCTTTTGCGTACTTAACAAAAGCCTGATCTACCTCTGTGGTTTCAGGGTCGGCTATTACTGAGTAATTTGTATTTTTACCCAGCGTATTGTTGTAATCGTCTACACCGAATAGGCTTCGGCTATCTTCGACCTCTAATAAAGCAGAAAAGCCATTCACTTCATCGGTTTTATGAGTAAGGCGAGTACGCAGCGTTAAGCTACTGGCATCTTTTAGTGCGTTATCTTGCTCTGCACTTTCATAACGCAGCCTAAAATTAAGGTCGGTTTGCGCTGCAACACTAATAGAAGGCGCAGCAATGCACCCTATCATTAAAATAATAGGTAAGTTATTTTTATAATTTAACATGTTGGTCTCTTAGTTTTTAATTATGAGCACGCACAATAAAATGATAAATAAACACAGCGAAATGCTCTTCCAGAGTAATACTGGATCGCGTTTCATTATTGAAATTTTGTTGGCTGAGCTCTGTAAATGTGGATTAGGTTTACTAATATCTGTTAAAAACTCAGAAAATGCGTGGTATCTGAGCGCTGGTTTTGGCGCAAGTGCTTTCATTAAAGCCTGATCTAACCAAAAGGGTATATCGGCTCGGTACTTGCGAATACTTGTGTATTGCCAGTGGCTGTAATCAATAGGGGTATGACTTGCCGGTAATGTTTTATAAGGCAGCTTCGAGCACAATAACTCATAAGCAATCACCCCAAGCGAAAACATATCGCTTTTAAAATCGGCATGCAGCGAAATAAGTGTTTCAGGTGCCGTATAATCTATAGTACCTTGCGGGCAGTCATCGGCTATTTGCTTAACCGACTCATCCATAGCCGCAACACTTACAGTACCGTAATCAATTAACGTAACTTTACCGTGTACATCTATCATCACGTTATCGAGTTTTAAATCACGATGTACCATATCTAATCGCTGAAAAGCCCTTAGCGCATGCACTATTTGCTCTACAATACTGCGCACTTGAGCTATTTCTAAATAAGGGACGTCGTGCTTATAGTCACTGAGGGTTTGTCCGTCCATGTACTCGCAAATATGATATAAAAATCGGCTTTGCGATTGCGTATTTAAAACCTTCATTACATTAGGATGATTAATACGTTGCCCTACCCACCCTTCGCGTATAAAGCCTTGAAGGTAATGTATATCGTCTTCAAAATTAACCGAGGGTGCCTTTAATACAACGGGAGGTGCATCAGGTGCTTGTTGTACCAAATAAATGTGCGATCGGCTGCTTTCGTTGATTTTACGAATAACCGTATATCCATCAATTATTTGGCCAACTTCTAATGCGGGTGGTATTTTTCGCTGCGTTAACGATTGATAAAGCTCATCTAGATTTTGCTGCGCAGTGCTATTTACCTTCACTAATAAACAACTCACATTATCATCACTGCCTTGTGCTATAGCGCGTGAGGTAATGGCACTTGCTGCCTGCTCTAAGTTGTTATGGGCGTTTATTTCGTTGGCAATTTCACTATAGGGCAATACATCATGCACACCATCGCAAGTCAGTATGTAAATATCGCCGGCTTTTAGGTCAACTTCGTAAACATCAATTTCTTGATGTGACTGCGCGCCTAAAGCACGAGTGAGCGTATCGTTTACTTTATGATCCCGCGTTATCGCTTCAATTTGATTATCGCGTAAACGCGTAATGCGAGTATCGCCTAAATGAAATATATACCCCGTAGCTGATTTTAATATAAGCGCCGTAAAGGTGGTCATCCAATCAGCTTGGCGTTGCCCTAAGTGGTTATAGTTAACTGATTGCGAATATAACCACTGATTTAAGCTAGCTAAAACCTTAGAAACCGATTTTTTGACCGCCCAACTGTCGGGTGTATTTAAATACTCATTTATAAAGTGAGTAACACTGAGCTGCGATGCTTGTTTGGCATTT
This sequence comes from Pseudoalteromonas sp. TB51, assembly GCF_000498055.1. Classification (NCBI taxonomy): domain Bacteria; kingdom Pseudomonadati; phylum Pseudomonadota; class Gammaproteobacteria; order Alteromonadales; family Pseudoalteromonadaceae; genus Pseudoalteromonas; species Pseudoalteromonas sp. TB51. Next base: position 5,917 of record NZ_AUTO01000136.1, on the reverse strand, counting down.
TTAGCCGATGAACACCCATCCGCTAAGCACGCAATAGCGCCTTTTGTTTCTTGTTGTTCGTGCTCAGTATTTAAAGCAGCAAACGCATCTTGATTTTCATCTTTTATGCCCGCGGCACTGTGCCCACCAAAAGAAACATCTAGCGTATTATTACGAACTTGAGCGTGTTGGGTTTCATCAAACATGGTTAACGCTGCCTTAAGTCACTGAAATAAGTTCAACAGAGCCATCTTCGTTTACTTCTGTCATGTGCCCATCTGGCTCTTTCATGAAAAATAACGCCCCTAAACCTAACAATGCACTGGCAGCAATAATCATAAAGAACGTTTGGTAATCCACTAATGAGAGCGCCGTTAAATACACCACCGCGCCAACGTTACCGTAAGCGCCTGTCATACCTGCAATTTGCCCTGTTAAGCGGCGTTTAATAAGTGGCACAGCAGCAAAAACCGCCCCCTCACCAGCTTGCACAAAGAACGAACACGCCATGGCAGCAGCTACTGNAGCCAAAGTGGCCAGCTAGCGTCAACTAAACCCATAACAAAGTAGCCAACAGCTAACCCTGAGGTAAGAACAATAAGTGTTTTACGACGACCCATTCTATCTGAGATCCAACCACCACCCGGGCGCGAGGCTAAATTCATAAACGCATAAGCAGAGGCCAGTAAACCTGCGTACACCATATCTAGGCCAAACACTTCCATAAAAAATAATGGCAGCATAGATACAACGGCCAGCTCTGAGCCAAAGGTGGTAAAATATAAAATATTAAGTACAGCTACTTGTTTGAATTCGTAGCGGTGCGATTCTGGCACGGGTTGTTTAAAAATATGTCCGTTTATATCAAAGGTTTTATATACCTCGTAAGCGTATAACAGCACTAAAAATGCATAAACGGCTAAAACAAAATTGGCAGAAATTAAATTAGCGCCTGTAGGAGACAACTTCCAAGTAAGTAAAGCCAGTGCGCCATACATAGGTAATTTCATAATAAGCAATAATACAAAGTCACCTTTACTGGTTACTTCCATTGCGCCTACTTTTTTAGGCTTAAAGTACGTCCCCCCTTTTGGTGTATCGGTTACGTTTATGTACCAAATAACACCAAAAATAACGCTAAGTACGCCCGTTAAACCAACGGCATAGCGCCAGCCATCGTCACCTCCAAACATAAGCGCTAATACAGGTAGTAACATGGCNGCCACCATAAATACCTTCTGCTGTACCAAGCTCATTAGCCGGGAACCACTCGCTCACCATACGAATGCCCACTACAAAGCCTGCACCAATAAAGCCTAGTGCAAAACGCGCGATAGCGGCTTGCTCAAACGTGGTGGCCATAGCAAACATAAAACACGGTATGCTACATAAAATAAGTAAAGCGGCATAAACAATACGCGGGCCAAACTTATCTGTCAGCATGCCAACAACAACACGCGCCGGAATGGTTAAGGCCACATTTAAAATGAGCAGCGTTTTTACCTGTGCCATAGTTATACCTAGCGAGCCCGCTATTGCCCCTAGTAATGGAGCATGGTTAAACCATACAAAAAAAGAGATAAAAAACACCATCCAGCTTAAATGTAGTATTTTCATTTTTCCGCTAAACGATATGAGATTAAACCCAGAGCTCGGTTGCATGTTTTTTTCCTTGTAACGATTATTATTTTAAGCAGTGAGTACGACTTTGGTAGTAATAACACTGCGATGATTGTTAAATTAACGTTAACCGCTTTCAGCAATTACTAAGCCAACAATTAATAGGTAGGTTTTTCAGTCACTTATATTTTTGGGAATTAATATTTATTTCGCTTTGCACTATTTAAGCAGCTTTGTTGGGCGTAAACAGTGCAAAGAATTTTTAAGCTTTACTTGCTCTAGGTTTTAACTAATTGGTATTGTTAAAAAAAATTATGAGAACTCATTAATGCAAAAACCCCCTTTAACGTATCAGCAGCAATTACGCTATTCTCGCCATATTATGCTTCCTCAGCTAGATATAGATGGACAAGAAAAAATATGGCAAAGTCATGCTCTTATTGTGGGGTTAGGTGGATTAGGCTGCCCAGTTGCGCAGTACTTAGCGGCATCGGGCGTAGGTACGTTAACGCTTGTAGATAACGATGTGGTTGATGCAACTAACTTGCAAAGGCAGGTGCTCTATAAACAAAGTGATGTTGGGAGCTTAAAAACCCACAGTGCAAAAAAACAGTTAACTCAGTTAAATGATGAAATAGAGATCCACACTATTGATGAATTTTTAAATGAAAACTCGCACCTTGAACAATTACTTAGCAAAGTAGATGTAGTTATTGACTGCACTGATAACTTAGCAACACGAAATTTGCTCAACAGCGCCTGCTATAACACCCGCACGCCCTTGGTTTCGGGCTCTGCCATAAGGTTAGAGGGACAAGTAGCCTGCTTTACAATGGCGCCTAATAGCCATTGCTACGGGTGTGTGTCACAGCTCTTTGGCGAACAAACTCAAAGCTGTTCAGAGTCAGGCGTGCTCTCTCCTATTGTAGGGCTTATTGGCAGTATTCAAGCGACTGAAGCACTTAAAATTATTGCAGGACTGCCTAGTAAACTCACCGAGCAGCTATTACTTGTAGATGGTTTGAGTATGGAGTTTAACCGTTTTAACATTGTTAAAAATAAGCACTGCCCTGTTTGCAGCGCTTAATTTAGTACATGGTAAATACATGACTGCTTTTAAAAGCCTAATTTAGCGTTTCTAGGTTATTTATTGTCAAGTAAATCTGCTCGCCTAGGCTTACAGCACTTTGCTGCCATTGCCTTTTAGACACCGCGCAATACAGTAATTGCGTATCTACGTTAACAGTTAGCAGCCATTGCTCATCAAGCTGCTGGGCATTTTCAAGCATACCTATTAGCACGTTTGAACTGCTCTCGTTAATTGGTTTTACTTTGTTGTAGGTTATTTGGCTGCTTTCTATAATTAACTTATGGTTTTGTTTTACCAGCGAAGGCACTGCATATAAATGCTGTTGGCTATTACTAAGAGTAAGCTGGTATAGACCAAAAGCATCATTAAATTCAGGCTTACTATAACTAAGTATACTAAGTGGCGTTTGGCTCTTATTTGTATAAATACTTTGCACCACTTCTTGTGTTGCACCGCACTGGAGCACGTTGCCTTTCGCTATATGAAGTAATGTATCGCTGCAATAAAGTAGCTCTTTTAAAGAGTGGCTAACAATAATAAATTTAATACCATGGGATTTATTAAGTTGTTGAACAGCCCCCAACATAGTAAAACGCGTTGACCAATCTAAGGCGCTAAATGGCTCATCAAGTAAAACTACAGATTGCCCACTTAGTAGTGTTCTTGCAAAAATTACGCGCTGGCTCTCCCCGCCCGAAAGCCCCGACACATCACGATTTAGTAATGGGTTTAGTGCTAATAAATCAATTACCTGATCAGGCGTTAGGTTGTTACTTTTATTTTTACAATGCTTGTGAGTAAACAGTAAATTACCCATCACATTTAAATGTGGAAATAACGGGCACGACTGCAGCTGTAAAGTAAGTAGGCGTTTATCGGGCTTTAAATGGGTAATATTATGATTATTTATACACACATTTTGCGCCGTCGTAAGCCCTGCTATCGCCTGTAATAAGCTCGATTTGCCCGAGCCCGAAGGGCCAAACACCCCTAAAATATCAAATTGATTTATAGCTAAATCAACATGTAATTCAAAATCGTCCAAACGTTGATGGCATTGTATTTTAAGCACGATTAGCAGCTCCGTTTATCACGGTTTTATTAAATTTAAACAACAACACTAAACACGCAAACGAGATTGCTAGCAATACCAACGACAATTGGTGCGCTGCCCCATAATTAAGCGACTCTACATGGTCGTACAATGCAATAGACACCACTTGAGTTTCGCCTTGTATATTGCCACCAATCATTAGCACTAAACCAAATTCTCCCAATGTATGGGCAAAGCCCAGTGCAAAGGCACTGCCTATGCTTGGCTTTAATAGCGGTAACGTTAAATACATAAAACGCTTAAATGGGCTGATCCCCAAGGCAATAGCAGCTTGATTATAAGTAGTATTTATTTGTTTAAAGCCCGCCAGNAACCACCCCTTGAAAACTAAACGCGAGCTGCGTACCCGTGAGCCAAAACCAAAACTGGCCAAATGCATGAGTAGGTGAAAACAACACCAATAAATAAAAGCCCATTAGCGTAGGCGGCAGCACCAAAGGCATTGCTATAAGTGCTTCTAATATAGGCTTTAACTTACCTTTATAACTGGCTAGTTGCCATGCAAGCGGAATGCATATAATCAACAAAATAGCAGCCGTTATAAAGGCAAGCTTAATTGTAAGCCACAGCGCTGTTACATCACTTGCTAACATCACTTTCCTTTGCTTTATAACCAAGCTCTAATAATGTTTTTGCGGTTGAGGGGTCATTTAAAAAAGCCATAAACTTTTTAGCTGCCGTTAAATGTTTAGTAGCGCTTATGATAACGCCTTGCTGCGTTATTTCAGGGTATTTTTCAGGTTCGATAAGCGTGTAATTTAAATATTTTTTATTTTTAGTTTTGCGATACGCCGACTTTAACGTAGATAGCGCGACCAAGCCTTTAGCGGCATTGCCTGTTTCTACAAATTGAAACGCATGGGTAATATTATTTCCATACACAAATTCATACGGTGTTTTTATATAGTTTTTAGCATAATGCGCCGATGATTGCCCATATGGCGAAAACCTTGGATTAGCAATGGCTAATTTATGATTAATAACTGAGTTGCTTGGCTGCCACAGCGCTAATAAACCTATCGCATAGGTGGTTAAGCTATTTTTAAGTGCAAAGCCGTCTTTGATCAGTGCGTGTGGGCGTGCAGCGTCGGCTGATAAAAAAATATCGTACGGTGCACCATGCATAATTTGTGAGTGTAATACGCCGCTAGAAGCAGCTGATATTTTAATATTAATATTTTTCAGGGCTGGGTTAGTTACCAGCGTTTGCAGCACAGGTTTAAAATTGCTCGCAACGGCTATGTGCAGCGTTTCTTTTGCGTTAAGAGGATTGCTAAATACCACTAACAGTAATAACAAATAACCACACCATGTATTGTAAAGCTTTAACATTATAAGTATTGTTTTAAAAATCAGACACATTATAAAAAACAATATATATGAACGATGTATGCAATGCACCTGGTTTATTACCAGTAGAAACCGCAATTAGTAACATGCTAAGCGCTATTAACGTTGATAAAGCCGCAGAAACCATTTCAATAATGCACAGTGTTGGCCGTGTTTTAGCAAACGATATTAAATCCAATATAAATGTGCCTGCTCACGATAATTCGGCAATGGATGGCTATGCACTTTGCCTAAGCGAAGGGCTAACAACTTATCAGCAAGTAGGCAGTGTATTTGCTGGGCAAACCTTTAAAAACATCTTAACACCTGGGCAATGCGTTAGAATTATGACCGGCGCTGCCCTGCCCCCTGGCGCTAATGCGGTAGTTATGCAAGAAAACGCCAGCGTAGATAACGACAAAATAACTTTTACAGGTCATATTGAGCTCAATAATAATGTGCGCTTTGCAGGTGAAGACATTGCAAAAAATAGTGTTGTTTTTAAAGCGGGCAGAAAACTAAAAGCAGTCGATGTAGGCTTACTTGCCTCTATTGGTATTAACCAAGTAAGTGTATATGAAACACTAAAGGTCGCGGTTTTTTCTACAGGGGATGAACTTATAGAGCCTGGCAATGCCCTACCTGCAGGTGCTATTTATGAAAGTAATCGCGCTGTTATATTAAGCGAGCTTAATGATAACAATATAGAAGTGATTGATTTTGGGATAATTGCCGATGATAAAACGCTCATTAAAAACACATTTTTAAAAGCAAACGAGCAAGCC
>NZ_AUTO01000135.1:0-11075 GCF_000498055.1 Pseudoalteromonas sp. TB51 | reverse complement strand
TAAAGACGTTAAGCGTACTCAGCGAGATTATACATTAGGCTTTAAATTATCTATTGTTGAGCAAGTAGAAAAAGGCGACTTCACCTATAAACAAGCGCAAAGTCATTACGGTATTCAAGGCCGCAGTACCGTTCTGGTATGGCTGCGAAAACATGGTAAATTAGATTGGTCTAAACCAACTTATATAGCCAACATGCCTAAATCGAAAGAAACCCCAGCACAAAAAATTAAACGTTTAGAGCGCGAGATAGAAGAGTTACGCCTAAAGGATTTAATCAAAGATGAAATGATTAATATTATGGATGAAGAATATGGAGCGGGCTTGCGAAAAAAGTACATATCCGAGCTATCACGCGCGCAAAAGAAAACCATCAAATAAAGCTTACTCCGTTATGCCGTGCATATGGCGTAACGCGACAAGGTTACTATCAAGCTATGCGCAGAATAGATGCTCGGAATAAAGAATTGGAGCCAGTCAAAGAATTAGTGATGTACTGGCGGCAATTCATGCCTCGTATTGGTGGGAAGAAACTTTATCTGATGATAAAGCCAGACCTGCAAGAGCGTGGCATTAAACTAGGTCGTGATTGTTTTTTTGATTATTTGAGAGAGCATGACTTTCTTGTAAAACCAAAGAAAAATTACACTAAAACAACAAACAGTAACCATTGGATGCGCAAGCATCCCAATTTACTAAAGGAATACATGCCTACTGCGGCCGAGGAAGTCTTCGTTAGTGACATTACATACGTAAAGTCAGCGCAAGGCGTGCATTACCTATCGTTAGTCACTGATGCTTACAGTCGAAAAATAATGGGTTATGAGCTGAGTGATGAAATGAAAGCAACCGATGTAGTCAGAGCATTAGAAATGACAATTAAGCAACGCGTATATAAACGTGATGCCATTCATCATTCAGATAGAGGTTTACAATATTGCTCTGAAGTATATCAAAATGCGCTATTAAAAGAGGGCATTAGACCATCGATGACCGATGGGTATGACTGTTATCAAAACGCATTAGCAGAGCGTATTAACGGGATATTAAAGCAAGAGTTTTTACTGTATAAATGTCGCAATATGGCAGAGTTAAAACAGCTCGTTGAAGAATCGATATTTATATACAATGAAATGCGACCGCACTTAAGTTTGGATATGAAAACACCAAATCAAGTGCATAAAAAAGACCTGGCGCTTTCGCACCAAGTCTTTCATTAAAACCGTCAACCTATTTCAGGACGGGACAAAATAATCTTTTTAGTTGCTGTTTTAGGGCATTAGTTACTTGACGATCGCAACTAAAAGTGAAATTATACGTTTAATAAACATACAATAATAAAATAATATGATTCATGTCATCGGAAGATAAACCCGCGGCACCGAGTAAACTAGCGCACCAAAATAAACGTCTTAAAGCGCTATTAGAAAAGTATAAGCAATCTCACCACTTACAAAATGCCCTGATCCAGCTATCAGAGCAAGCAAGCTCTGTTGCCGAATTAACCTTACTTTACCCCGCTATCCATGACATTTTACAAGCATACCTACCTAGTAAAAGCTTTTACGTGGTGCTTGCTAATCAATATACTCATGCCCTGGAACTTTCTTATTTTTGCGATGAAAAAGATGGTATATCAGTCGCCCTCAATCAAGATAATAGTTTTGAAGAAGGCGCTACAGGCTACGTTTATAAGCTTGGCAAAACCACCTGCTTTACCAAACAAGAGATGCAAAGCGCTGCACAAAACGGCTTATTTAAAGCACTAGGCTCACCTGCTGAGTACTGGGTTGGTGTTCCTATCTATCAAGAGCAAAACATTATTGGCGTACTTGCTGCGCAAAGTTACGATAAACACCAAGATTACAGCAGCCAGCAAGTGCACTTACTCGAGGTAATGTCTTTATACTTAGCCACAGCCATAGAGCGAGTTAAAAAAAGAGAGCTGCTCGAATCTGAAGTAAAAATTCGCACCCGCGCGCTCACGCAAAGTAATGATGCGTTAAACCTAGAAATTGAACAACGAAAACGCGCACTACAACGCCAACAAATTTTGTTTAAAATATCGGAGTTGGCAACACAAGCGCAAAACTTAGATGATGCCTATGTAAAAATTCATCAAATAATAAAAACCATTACATACGCAGAAAACTTATACATTGCACTTTATAACAAAGAGACTGGTTGGATTAGCTTCCCGTACTGTGTGGATGAATTTAAAGACAACACCGAGCCGAGGCCGTTTGCAAAAGGTTATAGCGAACTGGTTATTAGCAGCGAGCAGACCCAACTTATTCACCCTAGTAGAGCCAAAGAGCTATTAGAAAGTGGTGATGTACAACGAAATAAACCGGTACCAGAGGAGCAAATGGCCACCAGCTGGCTAGGGGCACCGCTTAAAACATCGCAAGGAGTTATCGGCTTAATTGCATGCCAAGCGTATAATAACAATCATATTTTTAGCAAAGACGACTGCGAGCTTATTACGTTTGTATCACACCAAATTGCCACGGTTTTACAAACAAAATTAGCCACTCAAGCACTTAAATCTAGCCACCAAGAGTTAGAGTATCGAGTTAACGAAAAAACAAAAGAGCTGCAGCAAGCTAACCTACATTTACAAATGCAAATTGATGAGCGTAAAAAAGTAGAGCAACAGCTTTATCATGATGCGCATCACGACTCATTAACGGGCCTGCCTAACCGCAGCTTGTTTTTAACCCAGCTAGAAAAAACACTGCAGCATTACCATCGTTTTCCTGATCATCACTTTGCTGTGTTATTTATTGATTTAGATAAGTTTAAAGATATAAACGATCAACTAGGTCACCATGCCGGCGATCAATTTTTAATAAGTGTGGCTGATTTATTTTCGCATTGTATTCGCGAACACGATTTACTCGCTCGCCTTGGTGGTGATGAATTTGTAATTTTGCTTACCCACTTAACAGAGCTACAACAAGCAGAAGATGTAGCTGATCGCATTATTAATATAATGAAAAAGCCATTTTGCAGCAAAGGTACCTGCATTCAAAGTGGTGCAAGTATTGGTATAACGTACTCAAATTCAAGTTATCTGCATACTGATGAAATTATTCGCGATGCCGATGCTGCTATGTATTATGCTAAAAATGCGGGGCGCGACCGCTATGAGCTGTTCCACCCGTTATTAACGCAAACACTAACAAGCGCAGAATCTCCAGCACAGCACCATCTTGATTCACTCCCGATGAGTTTTAGAAGTGCAGATATTATAAACCTTGATGAACAACAGCAATCAGAATCACTGTTTGAAGCCTTTGGTGAACACCCTGTATTAGGCTATACCAGTTTTGAAGTGCTGAAAAAGTTTGCAACCGATAAAGAGCAGCACCTCCAAGTTGAATTAGAACTATTGCAGCACGCCTACGCCCATGCCTTAGCGGCAAATGTAGCCATGGTATTATTGCCATGCTCAGGGTTACTGTTAGAAGCGCTTGAATTTAATTTATTTACTGAGGTATTAAGTAAGCTGCAAGGGCAAAGCCAACTGTGTTTATTGTTTGACGACCAAGAAATACGTTACGCCTGTGCAACTCAGCTAGAAAACCTTAAAAAGCTCTCGCAGCTTGGCTACAGCATTGGCTTAAATAACTTTGCAAAAGACCGCTGTGAGCTAAATGCACTGACCGACATTACCTTCGATTATGTACTACTTAGCTCAACCTTTAGTAAACGTGTACTGCAACAAGAAAGCTTTAACTTGCAATTACAAGGTGTACTGGCAATCACTCAGCTAAAAGGCATAAAAGTTATTGCCAAAGGCCCTTCTATACTCAACTTTAGAGCCTTACTAGATAAATACGGACTAAACTTATTTGTTGCAAAGCAGCAAGGCTTATCGGAGCCAGTAGCGGCTAATAACAACGCCGCACAGTCTATTAACTAGGTTTTTTCAGCATCGCCCTTAAGTTAGCGACCCGTGCTTGGCCTTTTTCCATGCGCTCAGCTTGCGAGCTTGGGGCTTTTTTGTTTTCAAACGCTAGGTCATCTTGCGGTAACTCTTGCACAAAGCGACTTAGCTCTGTTTGTGAGGTTTCGCCAAACTGACGACGTATTTTTGCATACGTTAGTGTCAACTCTTGCTGGGCCCGTGTGATCCCTACGTATGCTAAACGGCGCTCTTCATCTACGTTTTCTTCATCAATACTTACTTGGTGTGGCAATAACCCCTCTTCCATACCAACCATAAACACATACGGGTATTCTAAGCCTTTAGATGCGTGCAAAGTAAGTAACTGTACCGCATCAGACTCATCTTCTTCCTCGTTACGCTCTAGCATATCGCGAAGCGTTAATTTACTAACCACTTCAGGTAAGGTCATCGGTTCGTTATCGGCATCTCCGGTGAGCATATCGGTGATCCAACGATACAGCTCAGAGACGTTTTTCATGCGCATTTCTGCCGCTTTGGCACTTGGCGATGACTCATACAAATACGCTTCGTAGTTAATATTACGTACCAAGTCTTTTACCGCTTCGAGTGTATCGCTACGCACTGCATTATCTGAAAGCTCAACAACCCAACGTGCAAACCCCGAAAGCGCATTTAAGCCACGCCCTTTAAGGCGGTAGCCTAGGTCGTTATCAAAACAGGTGGCAAATAAGCTTTGGTGTTTTTCGTTTGCAAGAGTGCCTAGCTTTTCAAGTGTAACGGTGCCTATTTCACGGCGCGGCGTATTAACAATGCGTAAAAAAGCGTTATCGTCGTCTTGGTTAACTAACAAGCGTAAATACGCCATAATATCTTTAATTTCTGAGCGCGAAAAAAACGACATTCCGCCACTAATTTTATAGGGGATGCGGTTACTCATTAATGATTTTTCAAAACCGCGCGCCTGGTGATTACCGCGATACAAAATAGCGTAATCTTTATAGCTGGTGCGCTTCATAAATTTATGAGAAATTATTTCAGCAACAACTCGCTCGCACTCATGCTCTTCATCCCTACAGCCAATCACTTTAATCGGCTCACCGTAACCAAGCTCACTAAATAGCTTTTTTTCGATATCGTGCGGGTTATTGGCAATTAAAATATTTGCTGCTTTTAGAATGCGCTGGGCACTACGGTAGTTTTGTTCAAGCTTTATGAGCCTAAGTCCGGGGTAATCTTTACTTAACAGTACCAAGTTTTGGGGGCGGGCTCCGCGCCATGAATAAATAGATTGGTCATCATCCCCTACCACAGTAAAACGCGCTCGCTCGCCTACTAATAACTTAACAAGCTGGTACTGGCTGGTATTGGTATCTTGATATTCATCCACCAGCAAATACCTAAATCGTTGCTGCCAACGCTCTCGTGAGGTGGCATTACTACTCAGTAATAAGGTGGGGATCATTATTAAATCGTCAAAATCCAGTGCGTTATATGCTCGCAGCTGATTTTGATAACGCGCGTAAAGCTGCGCAAATAACGCCTTTTGCGCATCACGTGCTTCGCGTATGGCTTGCTCTGGCAAGATTAATTCGTTTTTCCAGCTGCCTATTTGCATTTTCAATAGATTAAGTAGGTCTTTGTCTTTTTTAAGCTCGTCTTCGGTTAAATCACCTAACAGCTGGTTAGTATCTTGGTCATCAAACAGTGAAAAACCTTCTTTAAAGCCAAGCGTTTTGAGCTCTTTTTTAATTATTTCAAGCCCTAGGGTATGAAAGGTTGATACCCACAGCCCTTTCGCCTCTTGCTTATTAAGCGTTTGTAATACACGCTCGCGCATCTCTTTGGCCGCTTTATTCGTAAACGTTACCGCAGCAATATTACGTGCTTTGTACTCGCACTTTTGCACCAAATAAGCAATTTTGTTAGTGATTACGCGCGTTTTACCTGAGCCTGCACCCGCGAGTACTAAACACGGACCACTAATATATTTTACTGCTTCATCTTGTTTTGGATTGAGTTTCATAACGACCATGGAGTTTTAAAAGGCAGCTAATTTTACCGTAACCACAGATACAGGCATAGCCATTAGATTAATTAATTCCATTGTGGTGATCATGTATTAAATACCTTAGGTATAAGGTAATATGAGTCATTATCATTTTAGGGCAACAGCAAGGGACGATTATGATCAATCCAGCAAAACTTGAAGAAATTGCTAAGCAAATCACCAACAACATGCCGCAAGGTGTAAAAAACCTAGCAGATACACTGGAAGGTAAAACCAAACAAGTTTTACAAAATAAGCTGGCTGAAATGGACTTTGTTAGCCGCGAAGAATTTGATGTACAAAGCCAAGTACTTATTCGTACTCGTGAAAAACTCACTGAGCTTGAAGCAAAAGTTGTGTTACTAGAGCAGCAACTAAATGCTAAAAATAATGCCGAGTAGCACGTATTACGTCTGTATACTCAGCCACAAAAAAAGCAGCCAAGGCTGCTTTTTTGCTTTTAGTTTTAACATTTACCCACTATGTATTAAAAAGTGCATCTAATACATAGTATTGCAGTGGTTGTTGCTGCGCCAAACTTACAGCGCACATTTTTAGCGCCACTTGCTTACCCGTAATGGGTTTATAACGTTTTAAAAAAGGAAGTTGAGTAATAACAGGTAACACAAATGCGCCTATTTGCTCAGCTATTCGTGTATCGTTTCGCTCACCCATTAATAAAGACGGCTGGAATATACTTACTTTTGCAAAGCCCAGCGTTTTTATGTGCTGCTCAAGCTCGCCTTTCATTTTTAAGTAAGGGCTGATACTGTGCGCATTGGCGCCGCTTGATGACACTAAGCAATAATGACTCACTGCATTGTTTGCCGCCATTTGCGCCGCAATAAACTGATAATCAAAATCAACTTTACGCTGCGCCGCGGTTGAGCCAGCCTGCTTTTTAGTAGTGCCCAAACACGAAAAAAACACATCCCCTTTAAATAACGCGCAGTAGTTAGTTAAACAATCAAAATCAATAAGTTGATTAGTGAGCTTAGTATGTTCAACGTCCAGCTTACGGCGAGTTATAGCAATCACATGGCCAAACGCAGGGCTTTGCAGTAAAAGCGTTAATAGCTCACTCCCCACAACCCCTGTTGCCCCTATGATTATCGCCGTTTTAGTCATTGCTTAAATTACTCGCAACCGGCTTTAGCGAGTACATGTGCAACGGCTTTTTTATACACATCGCCTTCTTCATCAGCGCAGGTTACAACCGATGATAAGTCGTGCAAGTGGCCGTTCTCTAATCCATATACCCAACCATGAATCGTGAGCTCTTGCCCTTTATCCCATGCATCTTGAACTATGTTTGTTCTGCACACGTTGCGTACTTGCTCAATAACGTTTAGCTCAATTAAACGACTTAAACGCTGTTGCTCATCCATTGCATTAAGCTGCTCTAAGTGTTTTTCTTTTACATCGCCAACATGGCGTAACCAATTATCAATAAAACCAAATTTGGCGTTATTTAATACCGCTTGTACACCACCACAGCCATAGTGGCCAACCACCATAATATGTTTTACTTTAAGCACCTCTACCGCGTATTGCATTACCGATAAACAGTTATGGTCAGTATGTACCACCACATTAGCTACATTACGGTGTACAAATAATTCACCCGGCAGTAAATCAACAATTTGGTTGGCAGGAACACGGGAGTCTGAACAGCCAATCCACAAGTACTCTGGGTTTTGTTGCATTGATAATATTTTAAAAAACTCAGGGTTGGCTTCGGTTGTACGTGCAGCCCAACGTTTGTTGTTTTCGAATAAATTTTTTAGCTTTCTCATTGCATCTCTTATTTAGGACGGGATAGAAATTACACCCCAAAAAAGACAAATAATGAGCGCCTTTTTAGTTGGTGTTTGCAAGAATTAAAATATTGCGAGGAGTTAATTGTTTCTCACAAAAGGTGGTAACTGAAACGTGATAACCTTGCTGTTGCAAATATAAAGCACGATCGAGCACAAGCCAAACTTCTATTGCTCTTCTAAACACATGTCGAACCAGTTCGATTCGCTCTGTTACTTTTTTACGCGCCTTACCAATTAACAAAAACTTATCGTAATCAGTATCTTGAGGGATACTTATAGACTTTTTATCCCCCGCCCAAGCACAAAACTGTGCAAACGTATCAGAGAACACGGCTTTGTTAACGGAAGGCACACTCACGTAATATTGTTCATGAGTGAGCGACTTTCGAAGTGCGTCAAACCCTAAGCGCCATTCCACCTCAGTTTTTCGTATTTTAGCTACACGTGAAGGAGCTGTAACTGTTTCTTGCAGCGCCAGTTTTAGATCGCGGTGCGTTAAATTAAGCTTACTAGCAAGAGCAAGCTCACTCATTGCCTGATAACAACTATCGGTAAATAAGTGATAACAGCACGGCGAAAAACTAATACGTTTTACCCTAGCGGCGCTGGCGTGCTGCATAAATGTTTGGTGCAATGCGCCACATGCATGCAGTGCAACCGCATGTGTGTCGGTATTAAAAAAATGGCGTGTTTCATCTTCAAGCACATTAGCTTGGCTAAATTTCATCGCTAAACCTTGCTTACGTGCACTGTGCTCTCCTTGCTCGCAAAGGTGCCCTTGTAGCTCAACACTGTGTACGCTTTGCGCGCCGTTATAAGCAAGCATTCGGCCTAAATGCCCTTTACCTGCGCACCATTCAAGTACAGGCTGCGTGTTACTCGTTAATGCTGAAACAAAGTCTTGCAGTTGCTCAAACTTACGCCCTTTAATACCGTTACTTATCCAAAACGGGTATTCAACGCGTTGCTGCTGACTTTTTGGTAAATTGCACAGCTCAGGTAGCTGCTCTACCCCAGCAATAAACGGGCTAAAAAATTGATAAAGCTGTTGCTGATCGTTATCAAGCCTTGCAACATCTTCATCTGATAAGTTATTTAACGCCGCTTGTAGCTCAGGCCACGGTAATTCATCAAAATCAAATGCTGTACATTGCCAATATTCGCGGGTATTCATTAGCACTGCATCGAGTGCTGCAAACTGCTCAGCTAGGTTCATAACAACTTAAAATAGTAAAAAGACGTTTAATTATACCAGTTGCGCAGAGCAGCATTAAGCGGTTATTTTTTTCCAAGTATTAAACGCAAATAAAGGGGGATCGAAATAATACTCACAATAAAGGCGGCTATTAGCATCCACGACAGTTGTAATCGCTCTGGCTCTTGGTATTTATAAACAAACCCAGCTTTGTGCTCGTCAAATTGCGTTTGCTTAATGCCATAATAATCTGCAATTAAGCGCCACTTAGCCATCGACATATTCCCTAAATGTGTCGTAGGGGGCATTATGTAGTCTTTCAATACTTCGGCTTCATAAGCTAGCTGATGAAAACTTTTGTTTGGCGCATACACTTGCTGAGTAATTGCAATGGCTTCATCCATATTCATCATCGCATAGCGCCAACCCTTTAAGCTCGCCTGGTAAAACTTTTCGACCGTTTGCGGGTGCTTTTTAAGCATTGATTCGCTGGTAAATAACACATCACCATACACATCCATGCCATAGCGCTGTGGGCATATAAGGCGGTGCGATACCCCTTGCTGAGTCATAAAGTAAGGCTGAGTGGTGACATACACTTGCATTGCATCAAGTTTGTTTTCTTGCCACGCTTGTAGCGCAGGCTCATCGCCTTCGTATACCTCTAAGGTGGCAATATCAATACCGCTGCGTTTAAGCATAACCAGCAGCTCGGTACTGTCTTTTTTACTCACTTCGGTAATACGTTTAGCGGTAAAATCTCGGGGGTGAAAAATATCAGAGCTGTCTTTTACCATCCAACAGTACGGGGAAAACTGTAAAATAGCCGCCATTGCTACAAACGGTTGGCCGTTTACTCTTTGTTGTAAAATACCCGAATGCGCTACGCCAAATTGGGCTTCTCCACTTGCTACAGGCGTGAAAGTGTCAGGCATTTTAGGATTGGCTTCGCGTATGGTTACATCAAGTCCGGCGTCTTTGTAGTAGCCTTTTTGCTGAGCCATATAATAGCCGGCGAACTGAAACTGGTGGGTCCATTTTAGTTGTAAAGTGACTGATTCTTGAGCCATTAGTTGGCTGCAAAAAAGCAAAATTACAAATATTAATCCTTTAATAAGCAACTGGGTGTTCCAAATAGTAGTCATTAGCTGTAACTATATTTAAAACACACGATAAAGCAAGCATGCAAACGTGCATACTTGCTTATAAAAACCCTAAGCTGAGGCTAAATTGTCAACGTTTGGGCTTTGTGGCTGAGAGGTTAAAAACTGCGTAAAACACGGGTTATGTGTTTCATCTTGTACACTGTAACCTAAGCGGTTTAAGTGCTCGTTAAACATATCAAATTGGCTTGGCTCAATAGCAAAGCCCGCCAGTACATTTCCGATAGAACCCCCATGATTGCGATAATGAAATAAAGTAATATTCCAATTGCTACCTAAGGTATCTAAAAAGCGCGCAAGGGCTCCTGGGTATTCCGGAAATTCAAACCGTAATAACCTTTCGTGTAACTGCTCCGGTGCTTTACCCCCTACCATATAACGTACGTGTAATTTAGCGAGTTCGTTATCTGATAAATCGCAAAATTGGTAGTCGTTGTTAGTTAGGTCTTGTTTTAGCTCGTTGAGTTCTTTCTCACCCTGGCGCAGGGCAATACCTACAAATATTTGCGCTTCACCTGGGCCTGCATAACGGTAGTTAAACTCAGTAATAGCCCGACCACCTAAAGAGGTGCAAAACTGCTTAAAGCTGCCTTTTTCTTCTTTAATGGTCACAGCGAGTAGCGCTTCGTTTTTTTCACCTAGCGCAGTACGCTCAGCCACATAACGTAAGCGATCAAAGTTTAAGTTAGCACCCGAAAGCACCGCTGCTAAATGCAGTCCTTTTAAGCCCGATTGCTGGCTCCACTTTTTAAGCCCTGCGGTTGCAAGTGCACCTGAGGGCTCTGAAATTGCGCGAGTAGAGACAAAAATATCTTGCATGGCGGCACAAATTTCATCGCCACTGACAGTTACAACTTCATCGCAAAATTTTTGCGCTAAGCGAAATGTTTCACTGCCAATAATTTTAACCGCTACGCCATCGGCAAAACTGCCAAC
>NZ_AUTO01000134.1:0-15248 GCF_000498055.1 Pseudoalteromonas sp. TB51 | reverse complement strand
GGCAGTGAAGCCACTTTACTAATGATAGAAATGATTGCCCGACGCGAAGCTACACAACAGCCTATGGTGTTAATGGGCGATTTTAATAACGACCTAGCCGATGGCGTGTTGAGCCATTTATTAACGAATACATTGCGATTTGCCCCAGCGTTTGATGTTAAAACATACCTTGCTAAATATTGTTTAAATGACGCGTGGCAGTTATTTAAAACACTAAAAATGAGCCAATTTACGGCGCACAACACCCAGCAAAATGCTGGCAGCCATCCAGATGTTCAACAAAGTAACGCCCCCGCTGCGCCGTTATTAAATCGCAGCCCTACCCATTACTATGGAACGAGTAGTACGGTACTTGATTATATTTTACTCTCGTGTGAATTTGACCCAAGTTACGATGATAGCTTTTATGAAGTGAGTGATTATCATACATACGACAGGCATTTAATAAACCCAGAATACGAACGAGACGATTTAACAACCGATCACGCGGTGGTATCAATTACGCTAACGTTAAGGAGTTAATACGTGGGTAACATTTATAAATAGGTTTGCAGCTTTTACATTATTATTGAACCTATAAATTATAAGTTATTAATTATAATGAACTTATTTTAGGCTTAAAACTTGCTGTAACTTCTGAGTTAAAACAATTTTAAGGACATAAAAATGACTGAAGTTGCGCTTTCTGCCTATATGGCGTTTTACGTTTACTTAATAATGTTAGTGGTACAGTGGTCGGTAGCTACCTTTAGCAAAGCTAAACAGCCTAATGCTGTACCGGGTAAAATTAGCGATGATTTATCGCACGACAGTTTTATATTTAGAGCCCATCGTACTTTTCATAACACACTAGAAAACAGCGCGCTGTTTATTGGTACTGTGTTGTTTGCATTTGTTATAAATTACCAAAGCCCTATATTTGCCATGTGTGTTTGGGTGTATGTAATAGCGCGATTAATTCATATGGCGCTGTATTACGTTATAGCCACAGAGAAAAACCCAAGTCCACGGACGTACTTCTTTTTAATCAGTTTTATAGCAAATATTGTCATGCTAATTTTAATTGGTTTAAGATTAATGGCTTAATATCATGCGGTTAAAGGCTATTAAACCGTTAGTATAAAAGCGAAAGGGCTGTAATTAGCCCTTTTACTTTTTAGATGAGATTAATCTACACCAATAAACCCACCGGTTTGATGCGCCCAAAGGCCAGCATAAATACCATTTTGTGCAATGAGCGCTTCATGGCTGCCTTGCTCTACAACGCGTCCTTCATCAAGTACAATAAGTCTGTCCATTTGCGCAATGGTCGATAGCCTGTGAGCAATTGCAATCACAGTTTTACTTGTCATTAAATCATCTAGGCTTGCTTGTATTGCGGCTTCTACTTCTGAGTCGAGCGCGCTGGTGGCTTCATCGAGTATTAAAATAGGTGCATTTTTCAGTAATACCCGCGCTATAGCGATACGCTGGCGTTGCCCACCGGAGAGGGTTACACCGCGCTCGCCTACTTGAGCATCAAACCCTTTATTGCCTTTGCTATCTTCTAAATCGCTTATAAACTCGAGGGCTTTAGCTTGCTTGGCAGCGCTGAGCATTTCGGCTTCTGAGGCATCGGGTCGGCCGTATAAAATATTGTCTTTTACAGAGCGGTGAAGCAGGGAAGTGTCTTGCGTAACCATGGCTATATAGCGGCGAAGGCTTTCTTGGCTTACATCGGTAATGTTTTGGCCATCAATTTTAATCGTCCCCGAATCGGTATCGTAAAAGCGCAGCAGTAAATTAACTAATGTTGATTTACCAGCGCCAGAGCGACCCACTAAGCCAATTTTTTCACCGGGTTTGATATGTAGGTTTAGGCCGTTCATTACCGGGCCGCGATTAGTTTCGTTAGCCGCTTTGCCGTAGTTAAAGTGAACATTTGAAAACGCGATATCGCCCTTAGAAACGGCAAGCGTTTTTGCATCGGGTTTGTCATCTACTTTAATGGGCGTAGATAAGGTTTTCATGCCATCGGTTGCGGTACCAATGTTTTCAAACAAGCTGCTTATTTCCCACATGATCCACTGCGCCATGCCATTTAATCTAAGCGATAAACTAACCGCAACAGCAATGGCGCCTGCGCTAATTGCACTTAGCGACCATAAATAAAGGGATAGTGCGGCCACACTAAATACTAATAAGTAATTTAGGCTATTAATGGCAAAGTTAAGGCTGGTTACTAAACGCATTTGCTTATAAACAGGCTGTAAAAATACATCCATACTTTGTTTAGCGTATTGCTCTTCACGTTGTGTGTAAGAAAAAAGCTTAATGGTTGATATATTTGTATAGCTATCGACTATACGGCCGGTCATTTCAGAGCGCGCATCGGCCTGTGAGCTGGCAATTTTTTTAAGTTTTGGCACAAAGTACATTTGAATAGCGGCATAAATAATTACCCACACTAAAAGCGGTAGCATTAAACGCCAGTCAGCTTCTGCAACTAAAAACACCATAGCGCCAAAATAAACCACAATATACATTAGTACATCGAGCAGTTTCATTACGGCTTCTCGTACGGCCAGTGATGTTTGCATTACTTTTGTGGCAATACGCCCTGCAAACTCGTTTTGATAAAAGCTAACACTTTGGCGTAATAAGTATCTATGCGCCGACCAACGAATCGACATAGGGTAATTACCCAGTAATGCTTGGTGCAAAATAGCCGAGTGAAAAAACACCACTATAGGCAATATCACTAAAAGCACTACCGCCATTTTTATAAGTTCGGCTTTTTGCTCTTCAAATAGGGTTTGCGGTGTGTAGGTGCCCAACCAATCAACCAATTGGCCCATATAGCTAAATAACGATACTTCTAAAATGGCAAGCAGGGCAGCACTAACAGACATTAAAACTAACGACAGCTCCATACCTTTAGTGTAATGACGACAAAACGCAAATAAGGTAGAGGGCGGCTGCGTTGGCTTTTGCTCAGGAAATGCGTTGGTCATTTTTTCGAATAATCGATACATTTTATAAACTTAAATGACAAATAATAGAAAAGGATCATACCATTTAAGTGGCGCGCTGTAGATCTTTAGCGACTAATTTACACTGCTACTTTTATCGAATAGGGTTTGTGAGGTTTACGCCTTTAATCATATAAATGTCGTCATAGCGTAAACCGCCATTTCCGTAGGGCTTTTTATGTGGGCCCGTATTACAGTTAGCTAAAAAATAGCTAAGTGGGCGTTCGCGTTTCATTCTAAAGGTGGCATTTTTATACACTAAGGTTTGGTTTTTAAATTCGCCGCCTTGTACATATACATTGTATTGCTGGCCTTGCATTTTTACCGATGCATTATTAACAACGTACCAAATGTTGTACCAACTGTTTGTATCAAGTGGTTTAGCCGATTGCGCTTGTGCATAGTTTTGGATATTACTATAGCCCTTATCAGTTTTGACCATTAGGGCCCCGGTATTGACTAACCCATTTGATTCGGTTTTATCGGTAACTCGTAGAGTGGCTTCAAAGGCGTCGTAGCCATGAACGTTTATTTGCTCTGGCTCTAAGTTACTTAATCCAAAAGCATGGTTATTTGGAAAAGAGGCGACGTTAATACGGGTAAAAAAAGTGTAGGTTTCGCCAACGGGCACTGTTTTTGGAAGCTTTTTATAGCTGAGGGCTTTGCGGTTGCCGACAATACCATTTTCGGCAGGCTTTTTAATTAAAAAGTGGTTAATCCCTTTGGCTGTGTCCTCAACTTCTATTTTAGTTACTTGTGGGTTAGCGACATAAGGTTGAGTTTGATTGTCTGTGTCGGCCTTTGTCCAGCCTTTTAGCGGCTGTTCAAAGTTATCTACTAATAGCCATTTTGCAGAGGGGGCATTTTGATTGTTTTGGCTACAGGCTAATAATCCTGAGCAGGCCACTAACAGTAAGCTGTATTTAACGCGCATAATCCCTCTTTTACTAATGTAAGTATAAGCATATAAATTGGTAAACCAATATGTGACTTTTAATTTTTCAAACTTAAAATTTATATAACCAATTTGGTGTAAATTAGTCAACCAATATTGTGTTTTATCTATTCTACTGACGTTTTTATTTTAAACGCGTAAAATACCTAACTACACGCAATTAAAAATAATAAAAGGGATTATATGTATACTGGAACGTGCCTATGTAAAGCGGTAAGCATTGAAATTAAAGGGGCTATTTCTCAAATTATTCATTGTCACTGCTCACTATGCAGAAAAAACAGCGGGACTGCTTTTGCCACTAATGGTTTTGTAAACACTCACGAATTTACACTTACCAAAGGAGAAGATAATTTAACTGAATTTAATTTCAAACCTGGGCGTGCGCGCTTTTTTTGTAAAACATGTGGCTCACCTATTTACAGTGCTAATGCAGAGGATAAATCTCGCTTGCGAATACGCCTAGGGTTGCTAGATAACGATATTACTGAACAGGTAATATCGCATAATTTTGTTACCTCTAAAGCCAATTGCGAGCAATTAGAAACCCATTTGCCGTGCTATGAAAAACACGAACCAGGGCGCTAAATTACTCTATGTGATAAATGCTGTTTATGTCGTTGTGAAGGGTGGGCGCCCACGTTTTAAATAATGGCGAATGGGCTATTTCTTCTTTATTAATGTGCACTAAGCTTTGCTGAGAAAGTATCACGACAATATTTTTGTATTCGTTAAACTCTATAAGGGCAATACAGCTAAAGTGTTGCCTAAACAGGACGAGTAAAGCTTGGAGCTCTTTTCCTGTTTTAGGGTTTAAATTTATAATAATTTGCGCATTTAGCCCGCTGCAGCGACGTATGTTTTGCCAAAATACGCTGCTAGATAAAAAGTCTTGATGTACATCGCCACTAAAAATATCAATTGTAACGACATTGTATGTGCGCGTGCACGTTGCAACAAACTGCTCTGCATTTTGTAAGTGCACCGTATGATTAGCGGGCAAGTTAAAATGGTGCTTAGCAACGCTTATCATCGCGGGGTTTATTTCTACACTGTCAAACACAGCTAAGTTATTTATATAAGCCGTTTTGTTATGTAAATAATGAATGGCTCGCTCAATACCCGCAGTGCCTAAACCTAAATTTAACACCCGTAGTGGCTCAGCTGCTTTAAGTAAAAATAACAGCATGCATTGATTAACCGCAATCAGTAATTGTTCATTCTCATTAAGGCTCATCACCCCTTGAATAGTGATATCGCTTTGCGCATTTTGGGCAAGTGTTAACCAGCGATAGGCCGTATTTTGATAAACACAAATAGGCCCATATTGGTTGTTACTAGTGGCAATTAAATTAGCAGAGACAGTGTCGGCTTTAAGCTGGCGCATAGGTTACAAATACAAATAAAACACCCCATTAGTTTGCCACGAAAACACGCTATGTATATAGCGTATTTATGTAACAAGGTTTGTAATACGCTTGGTTACTTAAAAGAGGAGAGTACTTATGTGTGGTTAATTTTTACAGTTGAGCTTACTTGTATAAAGCTTTAACTCAAAATAGTTGCACTAAATAGGTTGTTGAGTAATGGTAAGGTAAAAAATAAGGAGCTTATAATGCGCAAAACCCCTTTTTCTATTACAACTAAACTTATTAAATTGAGTACGTTAGCCTTTGCTTGTACGGCAGGATTATCAGCACAGGCACATGCCAGCATAAAATATGAAGAACAACAAAAGCTACATGATATTGCAGCGCAGGTATCAGCTAAACGTATTGAGAGCGACATACAAACGCTGGTGGATTTTGGTACCCGCCATACGCTTTCTGAAACTAAGTCAGATACACGGGGCATAGGTGCTGCACGGCGTTGGATTAAAAAAGAGTTTGAAAAAATATCAGCGCAATGTGGTGGTTGCCTAGAAGTTATTGAAGTTAAAGACACTATATCAGGTGAAAAACGAATTCCTAATCCTGTTGAAGTGGTAAATATTGTGGCCATTCAGCGTGGTAGTACTGAGCCAAACCGAATGGTTATTATGTCGGGCGATATTGATTCGCGCGTGAGCGATGTAATGGACTTTACCAGTGATTCACCGGGTGCTAATGATAACGCTTCAGGTGTGGCAGGGGTTATTGAAGCTGCACGTGTACTAAGCAAGCATAAATTTAATGGCTCAGTTGTGTATGCAGCGTTGTCGGGCGAAGAGCAGGGTTTATTTGGCGGTAAAATACTCACAGCGTATGCGCAAGAGCACAATTGGCAAGTACATGGCGTTTTAAATAACGACATGATTGGCAACATTACCGGTATTAATGGCGTTACCGACAATACAACGGCGCGTATTTTCTCAGAAGGCACGCGTGTAGTAGAAACGAAACAACAAGCAAGAACGCGCCGTTTTACAGGTGGTGAAGTCGATTCGGCGAGTCGTAATTTAGCGCGCTATATAGATACAATTGCCGATAGGTACATTCCAAATTTAGATACAATGTTAGTTTACAGGTTAGATAGATTTGGCCGGGGCGGGCACCATAGACCGTTTAACGATGCAGGTTTTGCAGCAGTCAGAATTATGGAAACTAATGAGCATTACGACCGACAACATCAAGATTTACGTACAGAAAATGGTGTGGTCTATGGCGATACCATAGATGGCGTTGATTTTGACTACACAGCAAAGCTTACATCATTGAACGCAGTAACAATGGCTTCAATGGCTTGGGCGCCAGCTCCCCCTAAGCAGGTAAAAATTGAAGGCGCGGTTAAGGCCGACACTACGCTTTCGTGGCAAAGTTCAGATGATGATAATATTGCCGGTTATCGTATTTATTGGCGCTATACCAGTGAGCCGCAATGGCAATTTAGCCAAGATGTGGGCAATGTAAGTAAAGCTACACTTAAAAACGTTGTTATAGATAATTACTATTTCGGTGTTGCAGCGATAAGCAAAGACGGGATTGAATCGCCAGTGGTGTTCCCAGGTGATGTAGGCTCGTTTGATCACAATATAAAATAACAGCGATTTATTATTGCTTAAGCGCAATTGTGATTAAAAACAAATCAAATGGTGTATTTAAGGTGCAAAGCAGGTGTTTTATGCTTGCACCTTATTTGTTATGCACTTAGAGTGTAGAAAAAAAGCAGTAAAGGTTAATAAAATGCAGCAAGAAGAAAAAAAACCATTAACAGCGCAAGAGCAAGCACAAATAGAGCAACAACGGGTTGCTTGGCAACGCGAGTGTTTTCAAAACGCCCAAAAATACTTAGCAGAAAAAGGCATTATGCCTAAATCAGTAATAGACAAAGACAGCCGCTTTTTAGCGCCATTATGTGCTATGTGGAAATTTAAAGCGCAAAACGGCAAGAGCTACTGGGTAATAACAGGGCGCTTACCTACTGATCATGCAGAAGTAAGTGCAGCAAAAGATGCGCGCGATGCTATGCGTTATTTTTCATTACAATGGCAGTTAAAAGCAGATCAAATAATGAGTGTTGGCGCACGCGATAAAACCCAAGTCGACTTTGCTAACTTACTTATAAACCGTGCTCACGGCTTATACGAAATGCATGAAAACGAGCAACTTTGGGCTAATGAACCAAAATAAGGTATCGCTTGTATAAACGTAAAAAAGGGCTATTAACGGCCCTTTTTTAATGTACTAATGTAAATGGTTTAGTGACAAACTCAGACACTTGGCATTGCATTCGCTGCCTAGGTATACCTGCTTCCATAAAAACACCGCCTTGTTGTATAAAGCCGTTCCGTTTAAAGCGTTCAACTTCGTTTAAAATACAATTAATACTAATAACTTGGTGCCCATCGTTAGCGGCAAGATTAACAATAAAAGTAAGTAATGAAGTATAAACATGGCGATTACGATGTGCGGGTAAAACGGCTATTCGGCCTATTAAGCCATCTGTACACAGCCTACCTGTGGCTACGGGGGCGTTACTGTTGTGAGTAACTAGCACATGGTGTGCTAGTTTGTCTTGGCTATCAAATTCTATTCGTTTGGGTATGTGTAACTCATACACAAATACTTTTTCACGTATTTGTTGTAGCTGGTCTTTTTGCCTATCCCACTCGACCTTATTAATTTGATAGCCCATAGCGCACCTCTAATTAAACCACAACCCCTCATTAACTAGTGTAGTAAAGGTTTGAATAAAAACTAGGCTGGGCTGCGCTGCGTTTAAATCGTCGGTATTAACATAATCATGATCTGTTAATAGTTTAACGGCATTTAAGTCGCAAAGTGGTAACGGGTAGTTTTCGCCATTAATACTTAATAATAGGGTGTCTTCTAGCTGCTGATAGATAGCACGTACGCCGCCTAAACGCTCAAATTCTTCTGCATTGTTTGCTATTAACTCATTCATTTGCTCGCAGGTTATAGGCTCTTCAAGCGGTGCTAAGTCCATTTCGTGCTTGGCTTGGCTTAAGGTATTACCAAGCCAATGCTTAAATAGCTCATCGTTATTAAGTAGCGCTTGCATAAGGGTTTTAACTTTATCGGTTTCGCTCTGTAAAAGCTCACCTTTAGAGTCCCTAAGGGCTAAAGTATGATCGGTATAGCGTTTTTGGCCGCTGTCGGTATCAATAACATGATCGGCAAAACTAGAAAATAAGTCTTGTTGATTAGGCGCTCTAAATCCAACCGAGTAGTTAAGGGCGTTTTCTATTGCATAGCCTTCGTGAGGGCACCCAGGTGGTATATATAAAATATCGCCGGGCTCTAAAATACAATCTATAACGGCTTCAAATTGCTCAACTTGCAGTAGTTTTTTATTTTGCGCAAATTGTTTAAGTGTTGGATCAGGCAGGCCAACACGCCAATGACGCTTACCCTCGCCTTGAATAATAAATACATCGTACTGATCTAGGTGTGGACCAACGCCACCTTTAGGGGTTGAGTAGCTGATCATTAAATCATCTATTCGCCAGTTAGGTATAAACCGAAATGGCTGAAGCAGTTGTGCTGCATCGCTATGCCAATGATCAACCGCTTGTACCAATAAAGTAGCGTGTTGCTCAGTTAATTTTTCAAAGTCTTCAAATGGGCCTTGGTATGCTTGCCAATCGTTATTGTGGTTTGTAACAATTCGCGACTCTATACTTTCTTCCATAGCAAGACCGGCAAGCTCTTCTGCCTCTATTGGGTCTTGAAAGTCTGTAAAGCCTTGTTTAATTAATAGCGGTTTTTTTTGCCAGTATTGGTTTAAAAATTCTTGCTCACAGAGGTTGTTTATTTTTAATTGGTACATAGAGTTGGCCTATAATTTTTAGTACAAAAAAAGCGAAAGGGATTATCCTTTCGCTTTTTATATGCGCAATTTAGTATTTAAACTAAATCGTCAATAAACTCAACAGCGCGGCCAATGTAGTTGGCAGGTGTTAGTTTTTTCATTTCTACTTTAGCGTGCTCTGGCAGGTCTAAACCATCGATAAAGTCGGCCATAATCTCTTGATTTACACGTTTACCACGCGTTAAATCTTTAAGTTTTTCGTATGGTTTTTCAATACCGTATTTACGCATAACCGTTTGAATTGGCTCAGCAAGTAATTCCCAGTTTTGATCAAGCTCATCAAGTAAACGTTGCTCATTTACTTCAAGCTTGCTTACGCCTTTAA
This sequence comes from Pseudoalteromonas sp. TB51, assembly GCF_000498055.1. Lineage (NCBI taxonomy): Bacteria > Pseudomonadati > Pseudomonadota > Gammaproteobacteria > Alteromonadales > Pseudoalteromonadaceae > Pseudoalteromonas > Pseudoalteromonas sp. TB51. The sequence continues at coordinate 5,647 of NZ_AUTO01000134.1, read as the reverse complement.
GTGTAGATTGATACGCAATAAGCGTGTAGCCCATACCCACACCTAAGTTACGTAAAACGGTTGAGTCGGTAAGGTCACGCTGCCAACGAGAAACAGGCAGTTTTTGTGCAAGGTGAGCAAATATAGCATTTGCTAAGCCTAGGTTACCTTCTGAGTTTTCAAAGTCGATAGGGTTTACTTTATGCGGCATTGTTGAAGAGCCGATTTCGCCAGCAATGGTTTTTTGCTTAAAGTGGTTAAGGGCAATGTAACCCCAAACGTCACGATCAAAATCAAGTAAAATAGTGTTAAAGCGAGCAATAGCATCAAATAGCTCGGCAATGTAGTCATGCGGCTCTATTTGTGTAGTGAACGGGTTAAAGGTTAAACCAAGGCTAGTTACAAAGTTGCTTGCGTGGGTATGCCAATCGTAATCTGGGTAAGCACTCAGGTGAGCATTGTAGTTACCTACAGCACCGTTAATTTTACCTAGCATTTCTACCTGTGCGATTTGGTCGCGCTGGCGTTTTAAACGCATGTATACGTTAGCAAACTCTTTACCCATTGTTGAAGGCGTAGCTGGTTGGCCGTGGGTACGTGTCATCATAGGTACTGCTTTGTACTCAATAGCTTTTTCTTTTATAGCGTTAAGTAGTTGGTCGCAGTATGGAAGGAGCACATTATCACGAGCTTCGCTTAGCATTAACCCATGAGATAGGTTATTAATATCTTCTGATGTACAGGCAAAATGGATGAACTCGTTAATAGCGTTAATTTCGCTGTTATCGGCTACTTTTTCTTTTAGTAAATATTCTACCGCTTTAACATCGTGGTTTGTGGTGCGTTCAATGTCTTTAACACGCTGTGCGTCTGCTTCGCTGAAGTTATCAACAATGGCATTTAAAAGTGCATTGGCTTGTTCGCTAAATGCAGGTACTTCTTTAATATCGCTTGCTGCAGCTAAGGCTTGCAACCAACGCACTTCAACGGTTACGCGGTATTTGATTAAGCCAAATTCGCTGAAAATACTGCGTAGTTCAGTGGTTTTGCTGCCGTAGCGACCATCCACTGGAGAGATAGCGGTTAACGCTGAAAGCTCCATAATAACTCCTAAATTTTAGTTTTGAACGATAATTAAATGTTTGTTTTTGCAATAGCGAGAATTTTTCTTTTTGCAAAGAAAAAGTGACGGCGTTTACCGCCCATTTGTCGCCATAATACAGCACTGCGAATTCCTGCTAATAAAAGGGCACGAATTTTATTTTGCGTTTGCTGCTGTTTTAATAACTCGGGTTTACCATAAACCTGAATTCGGTGCCCAAGGGGGCTCAGCACCGACGAGTATATATCTGCTAAACCGGCAACTACGGTGTCATCGGTTATGGCAAAGTGATCTAAGCGACGATGAATGTCGTCGATACGACGGCCAAGTTCAGCTAAGCTTTTTGGCTCGTTATTTAAAATACGTTCAAGCTGCATTAAACCACCTACGTACTTAACTATTTCAACATCTTTTTGAGCGCCAGCAGTAAGCTGCGCCATTAATGTTTTATAGCCGTCGCGCAAGTTATGCGTATCTTGATAAACATCAACCGGCGATGCGGGTGATGTTTGTACAATACTTGTAAATAGCACGTCTAAGTCTGAATCGTTTGCGCTGCCGTATTGCGCAATTTTTTGTACTTGTTTAGCCACTTGGCACATGGCGGCAAGCGCCATGACTTGGTGTTGATTCATTACTTAATCACCGAATCTATAATACCGCCACCTAAACACACATCATCGGCATAAAAAACAGCTGATTGACCTGGTGTAACGGCTTTTTGTGGTTCATCAAACAATACGCGTGCCATACCATCTTCCCCAACGAGAAGAGTACAATTAATATCTTCTTGGCGGTAACGGGTTTTAACGGTGCAGCGCGTTGTACCTTGAGGACCAACACGGTCTACCCAATGTAATTGATTGGCGTTTAGGCCATTACTGTACAGGCGAGGGTGGTCTTTACCTTGTCCGACAACGAGCACATTGCGCTCAACGTCTTTATCTACAACGTACCATGGCTCGCCAGAGCCTTCTTTCATGCCACCAATTAACAAGCCTTTACGCTGGCCAAGTGTATGATACATAAGCCCTTCGTGCTCACCTACGTTGTTGCCGTCAGTATCTTCAATCACACCAGGTTGAGCAGGTAAAAACTTTTGTAAAAAGTCTTTAAATTTACGCTCCCCAATAAAACAAATACCGGTGCTGTCTTTTTTATCGTGGGTGATTAAGTCTTGCTCTTCTGCAATACGGCGTACGTCTGGTTTAGCTATATCGCCTACTGGGAAAAGCGTTTGGCCTATGTGTTCATGGCTTAAGGTATATAAGAAATAGCTTTGATCTTTGTTATCGTCTAAGCCTCGGCACATAACGTATTTGTCGTCTCGTAGTTCACGACGAACATAATGGCCTGTTGCAATATAATCGGCGCCAAGTGCTTGTGCTGCAAATTCTAAAAATGCTTTAAATTTAATTTCTTTGTTACACATAATATCTGGGTTTGGCGTACGGCCCGCTTTGTACTCTTCTAAAAAGTACTCAAAAACGTTATCCCAGTATTCGGCTGCAAAGTTAACGGTATGAAGCTCGATGCCTAATTTGTCACACACTGCTTGTGCATCTTTTAAATCTTCAGCGGCTGCACAGTATTCGTCATTGTCGTCTTCTTCCCAGTTCTTCATAAACAGGCCTTCTACTTGATAGCCCTGTTGTTGTAATAAATATGCAGATACAGAAGAATCAACACCGCCGGACATACCAACGATGACTTTAATGTGACTATTTTCGCTCATGAATAATTTCGCTTATACAGATTGCTGTTAACTTGGAAAGGCCGCGATTATAGCACGCATTTTGTTTTTGCTTAAAGGGAGGAGTGGCGCAAACACACGATTTTGTAGTTATTTTATTCATATAATAAATAGCAAATAAGACTGAATCGCATTTAACATAAAAAATGATGAAAAATTTAAATAAGTCATTGTAAAAAGATATTTCGGTGCCATTCTTACTCTATTAAATGATAATAATGCTTTTATTACCTTGTTCTTGCTTGTAAATTCAGCTGCCAGTAAGATTTAGCTTATTAGACTCACTTTTTATTATAAAAATATTTTCAACGGAATGAATATATGAATTACGCCTTCCAGGTAAAAAAGCTTTCAACGTTAATACAATATTATGCTGCAAACTCACGCGATGAACTAAATGAGTTGCTCATAATGCCTACAAGCGACTTAAAACGTGATACGTATACGCTTTTTCATGAAGTTTTTGAGCACACTTTACCCTCAGATGCCAAGCAAAACAGTCCTATTGATGAGATTTTCAATGCTGTCTCAAGTTCTTTTGAATTAGTTGACGAGACAGAAACTGCCTTGTTTGAGACTATGAAACGCTGGTGGGATGAATGGTATTTTGCATTAAGTATGGATAATTCGCTTTCTAATGAAAAAGAAGATGCGCCATACAGTTTCCTTTCTAAAAAAATGCATCATCCTATGAAGCGCCACGAGATGAGCCACTACGCCCATTTATTTACTATTTTGCCTATGCCTATCTCTAATGTGTGTGCCAAAACCGGTGATATTATTAGGATTAATCAGCGCTTTATAGATGTATTTGGTTATACCATTGATGACTTACCTAACTTAGAGCAGTGGTGGGTTAATGCATACCCAGACCCTCATTATCGAGAGGCCGTGAAAAAAACCTGGCAATCGACTTTAGAAATTGGCAATGGAACAGGGCAAGACATCCCCGCGCATGATTACCATGTTACTTGTAAAAACGGTAATACAATTACCATGGAAGTATCTGGAATCAATTTGGGCGATGAATATATTGCTTTATTTAATGATGCGACCAAGCGTTTAGAAGATCAAAATATTTTACGCGACATGGCTTTTTTAGATTCGCTAACACAAATAGCAAATAGACGTCGTTTTGATGAAAAGCTAAGTAAAGAGTTCGAAAAAGCCGTTGAGTGTGGTGACGATTTGGCAATTATTTTAATCGATATTGATCACTTTAAACTCTTTAACGACCGCTACGGGCATGTTGAAGGTGATTTAAGTTTGTATAACGTGGCGCAAGCAATAGCGTGTACGGTAAGCCGCACCGAGGACTTTGTGGCGCGTTATGGCGGAGAAGAATTTGTTGTATTGCTGCCTCAAACCGATAAACAAGGGGCCTTATTTATTGCTGAGCATATTCAAAAGGCAATTGAAGAGCTGCACATCCCTCATGAAGACAGCTTTACCGGCTACTTAACCCTGAGCATGGGTATTCACGCAATTAATAAAGAGGATAGTTGCGATCAAAAAGAGTTTATTAAGGCCGCCGACAGCGCACTTTATTATTCAAAAAGGCAAGGACGAAATTGTTTAGCATTAAGTTAATTTATAGCCTTGGACTATTTATATAGCTTTGAGAATTATACAAAGCGCAGATGTTTAATTATCGTCGTAAATAAAGTCTACGTCTTGAATAGGGCGGTTTAGGCTGTCTTCAATACACTTTAAAACTAAATGGCTTCTTAGAGGCAGTGCTTTTATGTCTTCTAAACTGTGCCAGTTGGCACTAATTATATCTGCATCTTTTGGGCAGGGCTCGCTGGTGATTTGAGTGCCATCAAACATAAAACAAAAGCGTAAGTAATGCACCCCATTAGCCGCATGTAAGTTATAAATACCGATTAAACCCGTGGGCGTTAGGGACAAACCTGTTTCTTCAAAAAGCTCTCTGCTGGCTGCTTGAGCCAGTGTTTCGTTTAGTTCTAAATGGCCGGCAGGTTGGTTATAACAAATATTAGAAGTAAATTTATCTCGCTCTTTTACCAGTAAAAAATGCTCTCCTTTTTTTACTACAGCAGCAACCGTTACATGGGGTTTATGCATTTACCTCACCTTTTATAACACTGTACTGTGCGCTGCTTATGCCATCTAGCGTGTAATTGCCAATACTGTAGCGAATAAGCCTTAATGTAGGGTGCCCAACATGGGCGGTCATACGGCGAACTTGCCTATTACGTCCTTCATTAATTGTAATACTTAACCAAGTTGTAGGAATCGACTTTCGCTCTCTTACCGGCGGCACGCGAGGCCAAAGCTTTGGCTCGTCAATAATTTTTACGTTTGCAGGTAAGGTCATCCCATCTTTTAGTTCAACACCTTTACACAGGGCATTAATGGCGTCTTCACTAGGCTCGCCTTCAACTTGCACCCAATAGGTTTTATTGGTTTTTTTATTCGGTGCGGTAAGGGTATTTTGAAGCTTTCCGCAGTTTGTTAAAAGTAACAAGCCTTCACTGTCTCGGTCGAGTCTGCCTGCAGCGTATACATCTTTAATGGGAATAAATTCAGCCAAGGTTTTTCTATTGGCATCGTCTGTAAATTGGCAAAGCACATCGTAAGGCTTGTTAAATAAAACAATTTTTCTATCTTTAGGCGCTATAGCGGGTTTAATTTCACGCGAAGTTGTACTTTTTTTAGTGAGCGCACTGCGTGAGTAAGTTCTACCCGTGGTTCGTTTAGTGGTACTTTTACTTGTGCGATTATGCATTGGTTTGTTCGCCATTAAATACACCTAGCGGGCTTGGGTAAGCCGGCAATTTTTGTGGCTT
>NZ_AUTO01000133.1:0-1421 GCF_000498055.1 Pseudoalteromonas sp. TB51 | reverse complement strand
TGGCTTGTTTTGCAGGCCCCTTGGGAAATAATTTATACAAATAAATACTATTGCCTTTGTCCTCGCCAAGCGCTTTAGCCATGGCTTTAACAAGCATTCTTATTGCTGGGCTGGTGTTATATTCTAAGTAAAAATTGCGCACAAAATTAATCACTTCCCAGTGTTGTTCGCTCAAGATAATGTTTTCTTGCTCGGCGATAATGGGGGCTAACTCTTTTGTCCACAAGGTGTAATCTAGCAAGTAGCCTTGTTTATCAGTGTCGATTTGTTGATTATTAAATTCAAGCATGGATTACCAGGTAATAGATTGGTTAGTAGATAGAGTAAGGGCAACAAACTCATCGTAATTAATAAGTGTTTGGGCTGGGCTTAGTTTAACTGCTCGTGCCTGCGCATCGTCTAAAAGCAACAATAGCGAATCGTTTAATTGAAAATACTGCTTAGCGGCATAACAGGCATCACCAACAAGGAGTACTTTATCGGTGCCTTTAATTAAGTTTTCAAGCTGAGTAGAGTCGTAATAAGCCAGTGGCTTTGAAAAAATATGTAATGTACTCATAGGTTCACCACAAAGTCTTGCTGGCCGATCAGCTGCTGTTGCTCAGTGTAATTGAGGCTGGTTGAATCAATAATTAATTGAGATTTGCTTAAGTTATAATCGAGTAACGATTTTTCACATACATATATGTTTTCTACTTCATAGATTTCAAGCGTTTTGATGTTTTTAAAAAAATCTTTTACACCAAGTTGCTGTGTTGATTGATTATGTTTTAAAGCAAGCACTGCAGGGCCGCTAAATAGCCAGCTAATATTTTGATCAACTGCGGCAAATATCAGTGACATGTCTAGGGCATCGCGGGTATTAAGCTCATCAAAAGGGCTGGATTGGCTCATTACTAAAACGTTTTTCATTTAAACTGTATCCATTTATCTGCATCACTCACTAGCATGGCAAATTCTGCAAGGCCGGCTACAGTAAACACACCTGTTTGGCTTGTGTTTAAGCCGCGTTTTTCTGCTGCAGTAATACATAGCATTAAGTTGACGTTTTTATCTGCAAGTTGTTGCCATTGCGTAGGAATTTGCAGCTCGTCAGAGGCTAGCTCAAAGTGAGCTGACGCGTGATAAATCCCATTTTGATACAAAAATATCGCATCTATGGTGTGGCCTTGTGCTAAACATGCATTCGCAAACTTTATAATACGTTGCGTAGAGTCATGATCTGAAGGAGGAGTATGTAAAGAAAGAACAAATCGCGCCAAAACAATTCCAATAAAAAAGCCCCAATAAAGGGGCTATTTTAACAGAACTATTTAATTAGTCATCACTTGCGCCAAGAAGGTGCAGTAAAGAGGTAAATAGGTTATATACGTTTAAGTATAGAGCGACCGTCGCGCGAATGTAGTTAGTTTCGCCGCCAT